>NZ_FMDK01000836.1 GCF_900091995.1 Streptomyces sp. MnatMP-M17 | reverse complement strand
TCACCGCGCTCACAGGCGGGCCGCTGTTCCTGTGGCTGATGCGCCGCCGCCCGGAAGGAGCGCCCGTATGAGCGCCTCCACTGGTGCCCCCGCAGGCGCCTCCACGGGCGCCTCCGCAAGCGCCGCGAGCGCCCTGGAGCGGACGTCCGCACCCGCCGCCGAGCTGCGCGTCGAAGGGCTGTCGTACGAGACTGGCGGACGGCTGCTCGTCGACCGCGCCGCGCTGACCGCCGCGCCGGGCGAGACCGTCGGACTCGTCGGCCCCAACGGCAGCGGCAAGACCACCCTGCTCCGCTGCGTGTACGGCACGCTCCGGCCCACGGCCGGACACGCCCTCCTCGACGGCGACGATCTGCACACCATGACCGCCAAGGCGCGGGCCCGCCGTGTCGCCGCCGTGCCGCAGGACGGGCGGCCCGACTTCGAGCTGACCGTCCGTGAAGTCGTCGCCATGGGCCGCTCGCCGCACAAACGCTTCTGGGAGGCCGACACCGCCGCCGACACCGCGCTCACCGACGCGGCTCTCGGCCAGGTCGGGATCGCCGCCCTCGCGGACCGGGCCTTTCCCTCGCTCTCCGGCGGCGAACGGCAGCGCGCGCTCATCGCCCGCGCGCTCCTCCAGCGCCCGGCCCTGCTCGTACTCGACGAACCGACCAACCATCTCGACATCCGCCACCAGCTCGATGTCCTCACGCTGATCAGAGCCTCGGGCACGACCAATCTGCTCGCCCTGCACGATCTGAACCTCGCCGCGTACTACTGCGACCGTATCCATGTGCTCCAGGGCGGCCGGATCCTCGCCTCCGGAACGCCGCGCTCCGTACTGACTCCCGAGCTGCTCGCGACGGTCTACGGGGTGACGGCCGAGGTCACCGCCCATCCGGTCACCGGCGCCCCGACCGTCGTCTATCTCCCGCCGTCCGCCTGACGAACGCCGAACGTCCGCCATACGAGAACGCATACCGGGACGCGGACCGGGAATCGATACGATGAACCCATGGTTTTCTCCGACGTGAGCGACAAGACGCCGAGCACCCCGCTGCTCGTGGCGCGGCTGCACGTCGACCTGTGCCGCCTCGCCAGTGCCATCTGTCCCGGCAGCGCCGCCGGCTGAGCGACCAGCCACAGCCCCCGGGCGCTCCTCGCCGTACCCGCCGTCCTCCGCACCAACCCCCACGCGCGGGGGCCCGAGCCGCGCGCCCGTCACGCCATCTCCCGACAGGAGCCCATGCCATGGCCATCGAGGTCCGCATCCCGACCATCCTCCGCACTTACACCGACGGCGCGAAGGCCGTCGAGGGCAGCGGCGACACGCTCTCCGAGCTCTTCGCCGACCTCGAGACCCGGCACGCCGGAATCCGGGAGCGGCTCATCGACCCGGCCGCGGGCAACCAGCTCCGCCGGTTCGTGAACGTCTACCTCAACGACGAGGACGTCCGCTTCCTCGACGGCGTCTCCACCAAGCTCGCCGACGGCGACAGCGTCACCATCCTGCCCGCGGTGGCCGGCGGCGCGCTCGAAGCGATCCCGGTCTGATGCGGTACGACTCCCCGCTGGCGGCGGTCGGCAACACACCTCTGGTACGGCTCCCGAGGCTGTCCCCGTCGGACGACGTGCGGATCTGGGCCAAGCTGGAGGACCGCAACCCGACCGGCTCCGTCAAGGACCGGCCCGCCCTCCATATGGTCGAGCAGGCCGAGAAGGACGGACGGCTCACCCCGGGCTGCACCATCCTGGAGCCCACCAGCGGCAACACCGGTATCTCGCTCGCCATGGCGGCCAAGCTCAAGGGCTACCGCATCGTCTGCGTCATGCCGGAGAACACCTCCCAGGAGCGCCGCGACCTGCTGGCGATGTGGGGCGCGGAAATCATCTCGTCGCCGGCGGCGGGCGGCTCCAACACGGCGGTACGGGTCGCCAAGGAGCTGGCGGCCGAGAATCCCTCGTGGGTGATGCTCTACCAGTACGGCAATCCCGACAACGCGGGCGCGCACTACGCCACCACGGGCCCCGAGATCCTCGCGGACCTGCCGTCCGTCACCCACTTCGTGGCCGGGCTCGGTACGACGGGCACGCTGATGGGCGTCGGCCGCTTCCTGCGCGAACAGAAGCCCGACATCAAGATCGTCGCCGCCGAGCCGCGCTACGACGATCTCGTCTACGGACTGCGCAACCTCGACGAGGGCTTCGTGCCCGAGCTGTACGACGCGTCCGTACTGACCACCCGTTTCTCCGTCGGCTCGGCCGACGCGGTCACCCGTACCCGTGAACTGCTCCAGCAGGAGGGCATCTTCGCGGGCATCTCGACCGGCGCCGCGCTGCACGCGGCGATCGGCGTCGGGCGCAAGGCGGTCAAGGCGGGCGAGAGCGCCGACATCGTCTTCGTCGTCGCGGACGGCGGCTGGAAGTACCTCTCGACGGGCGTCTACACGGCGGCCACCACCGAAGAGGCGATCGAGACACTGCACGGCCAGCTCTGGGCGTAACGCGGGCCCGGCTTCCGGCGTGACGTACGGCCTTCCGGTGTGACGTACGGCCGTACGCGGCCGTGACGCCGGGCCGGACACGGCCCTGGCGCCGGGCCGGACACGCCGTAACGCCGGGCCGCGGCCGGGCACAGTCGTCCGACGCCATCCTCGATTTCCGGAGCCCGCAACCGGCCTCCGCCCGATCCGGGCCGGAGGCCGGACGTGTGTCCGGACGCGCGTACGGGCCCTTCCGACGTCGCCGTCATCCCGCCGTCACCCGGTCATCACCGTCCATCCGAACCGGTGACAGCGCAGGTGAGTTCTCCCACAACGGACCGCTGTGGAGGAGCGACCAGCCGTTTCGCGCTTTACGCTCGACAAACCGCACAACCCCCGTCGCCCCCCTTCCACGCCACGGAGGTTCACGCTCCATGAAGCTCACCGTCGTCGGCTGTTCGGGCTCGTTCCCCTCCGCGGGATCGGCCTGCTCCAGCTACCTCCTAGAGGCCGACGGCTTCCGGCTGCTCCTCGACATGGGTAATGGCGCCCTTGGCGAGCTGCAGCGCCATGTTGGTCTCTACGACCTCGACGCCATCTTCCTCAGCCATCTCCACGCGGACCACTGCATCGACATGTGCGGCTACTTCGTCGCCCGCTACTACCGGTTCGACGGCGGACGCTGCGACGCCATCCCGGTCTACGGGCCCGAGGGCACCGAGCAGCGCCTCACCACGGCCTACGCGGACACTCCGACGGACAAGTCCATGAGCGAGGTCTTCGACTTCCACACGCTCAAGCCGGGCTCCTTCGACATCGGTCCCTTCTCGGTCCGTACGGAGAAGGTCGCGCATCCCATAGAGACCTTCGCCATCCGTATCGAGCACGGCGGACGGTCTCTCACCTACTCCGGTGACACCGGTGTCTGCGAGCCGCTGGTCGAGCTGGCCGAGGACACGGACCTCTTCCTCTGCGAGGCGGCCTTCACCTACGGCAAGGAGGACATCCCGGGCCTCCATCTCAACGGCCGCGAGGCAGGCGCCCACGCCGCCCGCGCCCGGGTGCGCAGGCTCGTCCTCACGCACATCCCGCCCTGGACGGACGGCGAACAGAATCTGGCCGATGCCCGCGAGGTGTACGCGGGCCGCGCGGAACTGGCCGTTCCCGGCGCGGTGTACGACATCTGACTGGCCGGCAGTTCCTGTCCGACGCGTCTGACCGGTCCGACCTGTCCGACAGCGCGGCGGCCCCGCCGTTTCCGGCAACGGCGGGGCCTGCTGGGCGTACGAGAGAGGCCTACTTGGCCTCGGCCTTCCGGAGCTCGGCGAGTTCCTCGTCGGACTCACGGCCCGGTGTCGGAATGTTGAACTTGACGATGGCGAAGCGGAACAACGCGTAGTAGACAGCCGCGAAGCACAGGCCGACCAGCACCAGCCCCCACGGATTCGTCGCGATACCGAGGTTGAGGCCGAAGTCGACCGCGCCCGCCGAGAAGCCGAATCCGTCCTTCATCCCGAGCGCCCACGTCAGGGCCATGGAGACACCGGTCAGCACCGCGTGGATCGCGTACAGCGCCGGCGCGATGAACATGAAGGTGAACTCGATCGGCTCCGTCACACCGGTGACGAACGCGGTGAGCGCCAGCGAGAGCATCATGCCGCCGACGGCCTTGCGGCGCTCGGGCCGGGCGCAGTGCGTGATCGCGAGACAGGCCGCGGGCAGGGCGAACATCATGATCGGGAAGAAGCCGGTCATGAACTGCCCGGCCGTCGGGTCGCCCGCGAGGAAGCGGTTGATGTCGCCGCTCTTGCCCTCGTACGTACCGGCCTGGAACCACGGGAACGAGTTCAGCAGATGGTGCATACCGACGGGGATCAGCGCGCGGTTGGCGATCCCGAAGATACCCGCGCCGACCGCGCCCGAGCCGACCAGCCACTCGCCGAGGTTGTGCAGTCCGGTACCGAGGACGGGCCAGATATAGCCGAAGACGATACCGATGATCAGACCGGCGAAGGCGGAGAGGATCGGGACCAGCCGACGGCCGCCGAAGAAGCCCGCCCAGTCCGGCAGCTTCGTCCGGTAGAACCTCTGGTACAGCAGGGCGACGACGATGCCCATGACGACACCGCCGAGGACCTTCGCGTCGACGGGCGCGTCCACCATGACGACCTTGCCGTTCACGGCGGTCGCCACCTGGGGCAGATTGGAGTCGGTGAAGGTGCCCAGGACGTTCTTGAAGACCAGATAGCCGGTGACGGCGGCCAGCGCGGTCGAGCCGTCCGATTTCTTGGCGAAGCCGATCGCGATGCCGACGGCGAACAGCAGCGGCATGTTGTCCAGGATCGCGTTGCCGCCGGCCGCCATAAAGCCGGCGATCTTGGTGATGAACGCCGGGAACGACTCACGGCCGAGCATGTCGGTGTTGCCGAGGCGCACCAGCAGGGCGCCGGCCGGCAGCACGGCCACGGGCAGCATCAGACTGCGGCCGATGCGCTGCATCACCGCCATCGCCCGGTTGCTCTTCCGCGCCGCGGGATCCTTCTTCGCCGCGGAGGCGACGTCGGCCGTACTCATCAAGCTCCTCCAACCCATGCCCGGACGCGGCGCGCGCGGCCACGTGGTCTACACCACTCGGTGGTGTAGACCTTTTGTAACATGGTGTGGGTTGCGCAAGGAACCTGCGAAAACTGTGGCCTGGGCCATAGCGGCCGGCCACGGCCGGCCGTTGCGGCCGGGTG
>NZ_FMDK01001100.1 GCF_900091995.1 Streptomyces sp. MnatMP-M17 | reverse complement strand
GGGGCCCGGCCGCTGTCCGCGCGGGACGGGACCGGCTGGTCGTCGCGCTTGCCCGAAGCGCCGAGCACGGTCTCGCGCCGGGTCGGCGGCTGTCCGCCGTCGAAGCCGGCCGCGATGACGGTGACCCGTACCTCGTCGCCGAGGGCGTCGTCGATGACGGCGCCGAAGATGATGTTGGCCTCGGGATGGGCCGCCTCGCTCACCAGCTGGGCCGCCTCGTTGATCTCGAAGAGACCGAGGTCGGAGCCGCCGGAGATGGAGAGCAGCACACCGCGCGCGCCGTCGATGGACGCTTCGAGGAGCGGCGAGGAGATCGCCATCTCGGCGGCGGCCACCGCGCGGTCGTCGCCGCGGGCCGAGCCGATGCCCATGAGGGCCGAGCCCGCCTCGGACATCACGGACTTGACATCGGCGAAGTCGAGGTTGATCAGACCGGGCGTGGTGATGAGGTCGGTGATGCCCTGGACACCGGAGAGCAGGACCTGGTCGGCCGACTTGAACGCGTCGAGCACACTGACCTGGCGGTCCGAGATGGAGAGCAGCCGGTCGTTGGGGATGACGATGAGGGTGTCGACCTCTTCGCGGAGTTCGGCGATGCCGTCCTCGGCCTGGTTCGCGCGGCGGCGGCCCTCGAAGGTGAACGGGCGGGTGACCACACCGATCGTGAGAGCCCCGAGCGAGCGGGCGATATTGGCCACGACGGGCGCGCCGCCGGTGCCGGTGCCGCCGCCCTCCCCGGCGGTGACGAAGACCATGTCGGCCCCCTTGAGGACCTCCTCGATCTCCTCACGGTGGTCCTCTGCCGCCTTGCGGCCGACGGCCGGGTTGGCTCCGGCCCCGAGGCCGCGGGTGAGTTCCCGGCCGACGTCGAGCTTGACGTCGGCGTCGCTCATCAACAGGGCTTGCGCGTCAGTGTTGATCGCGATGAACTCGACACCCTTGAGACCGACCTCGATCATTCGGTTGATGGCATTGACACCACCGCCGCCGACACCGATGACCTTGATGACTGCGAGGTAGTTCTGCGGTGCTGCCACGTCGAAGGCCTCTCGCCTCGAGTTACGTGTCGCCGCTCCGCCGATGTGGCGCCGCGACGACTGATGCCGATGGGACGGTCCGAAACGCCGACCCAAACCCTGACGTTGAAGTTCAGGGTTACCAGTGTGTCCGCTTCTTGGACTCTTCCGAACAGGACACTAAGTCGACAAGTGGCGCACGTTCAACGAACACGCCGAACCTCCCGTTTTTCTTTTCACCCTATGTGATCACCCATAGCGCTGACCAACCAGGGTGCTGGCCAGCGCATATGTCCGTCAACTCCCTGACGCGGCAGGCGCGGTGGGAGCACTCACATCGAAGTACGCGGCCTTGGGAGCCGCTTTCATCAGAGCGGCGAGCGCACGCGCCTTGGCCGTGCCGTCCTCGGCGCTTCCCCACATCACCGTACGGCCGCCGGTCAGCTCCAGGGAGATCGAGTCGTACGAACGGACCCGGACCTTCCTGGTGTCCGCGGCCACTTTCCTGGGGAGTTCACTTCTGGCACGTACCGCTTCGAGGATCAGCCGGCCGGTTCCGAAGCGCCGCGGAACCGCTGTCTGATCCACCGTCAATTCGAGCCCTGGGACGCCGGCCGGCGCCTTCTCGACCTCGGCGAAACGTACACCGTCCCCGTCCACTTCGATGAACTTTGCGCCCTTTTCGATAAGCAGGACGGGCTTTCGTTCGATCACTTTCAGACTGATTCCATGAGGCCAGGAACGAGCCACCTCGACCGAATCGATACGTGGCAGCTTCCGCCGGAGCCTGGCCTCAATCGCGTCCGTGTCCACGGAAATCAGCGGCGCTCCGACCGGTACGGCCGCGGCGGACTCCACCTCGGCGCGTGTGAGCACCTCCGCGCCCGAGGTGCTGACTCGTTCGACCCGCAGCCAGTTCGAGCCGTACAGCGCCCAGGTACCGCCCGCGAGGAGCACGCTCGCCATGATCAGTACGATCATCAGCCGCCGGCCCGGCAGTCGGAACCGGCGGGCCACGGGTTCCTCAGGAGAGCGGCCGGACTTCGAACGCGGTCGTGCGCCGCGCTCGGCGGTCGTCGGTCCGGCCACTCTCCCCTGCCTCCCTACGCCTGACGGCGTGCGGCGATCGCCTCGTACACCATGCCGACCAGCAGGTCGTCGGCGTCCCTGCGGCCGAACTCGGCGGCGGCGCGGGACATCTCGTACAACCGGTGCGGATCGGAGAGCACCGGAAGGACCTGGCTCTGCACCCACTCGGGCGTGAGTTCGGCGTCGTCGACCAGCAGACCGCCGCCGGCCTTCACCACCGGCTGGGCGTTGAGCCGCTGTTCGCCGTTGCCGATCGGCAACGGAACATAGGCGGCGGGCAGCCCGACGGCGGAGAGTTCGGCGACGGTCATCGCGCCCGCGCGGCAGAGCATCATGTCGGCCGCGGCGTACGCGAGATCCATCCGGTCCACATACGGTACCGGGACATAGGGCGGCATTCCGGGCATGTTGTCCACGTGCGGCATTTCATTCTTGGGACCGACCGCGTGCAGGATCTGGATACCGGAGCGCTGGAGCACCGGAGCGATCTGCTGGATCACCTCGTTGAGCCGGCGTGCGCCCTGCGAGCCGCCGGAGACGAGCAGCGTCGGCAGGTTCGGATCGAGCCCGAAGGCGGCACGCGCCTCGGGACGCACCCGCGCGCGGTCGAGAGTGGCGATCGTACGGCGCAGCGGGATGCCGATGTACCGGGCGCCACGGAGCTTGCTGTCCGGGGTGGAGACGGCCACTCCGGCCGCGTAGCGCGAACCGATCTTGTTGGCCAGCCCCGGCCTGGCGTTGGCCTCATGGACGATGATCGGCACTCCGAGCCGTTTCGCCGCGAGATAGCCGGGCAGGGCGACATAGCCGCCGAAGCCCACCACGCAGTCGGCCTTGGTCCGCTCCAGGATCTGCTCGGCCGCCTTGATGGTGCCGCGCAGCCGCCCGGGGACGGTGATCAGCTCCGGCGTGGGCCTGCGCGGGAGCGGTACGGCCGGGATGAGTCCCAGCTCGTAGCCCCGCTCGGGAACGAGCCTGGTCTCCAGTCCGCGTTCCGTGCCGAGGGCCGTGATCCCCACGGTGGGGTCCTGCCTGCGCAGGGCGTCCGCGAGGGCGAGCGCGGGCTCGATGTGGCCGGCGGTCCCCCCACCGGCGAGTACGACATGCACCGAAATTCACCGCTCTCCGGACGGACGCTTCTTGACGCGCCGTCTCATCGTCTTCCATCTCACCCGGGGCCGCCGCATGGCCAGGGCCGCCTTCGCGGCGGGATCCTCTCGCGCGAACGCGATCAGCAGCCCGACGGCGAACATGGTCGGCAGCAGGGCCGATCCTCCGTAGGAGAACAGCGGGAGCGGGACTCCGGCGATCGGCAGCAGACCGAGCACCGCACCGATATTGACCACGGCCTGCGCCGCGATCCAGGTGGTCACACCTCCCGCGGCATACCTCACGAAGGGATCCTCCGTGCGTCCGGCCACGCGGATACCCGCATAGCCTAGAGCCGCGAAGAGGGCGAGTACCGACAGCGTCCCCGCCAGCCCCAGTTCCTCCCCAGTGATGGCGAAAATGAAGTCGGTGTGCGGTTCGGGCAGTTGGCCCCACTTTTCCACACTCGCGCCGAGGCCGGAACCGAACCATCCTCCGGAGGCGAGGGCGTAGATTCCGTGGACCGCCTGCCAGCACTCACCGTTCGGCCCGAGATCGGTCGCGCCGATGCACGCGAACCGCGAGAGCCGGTTCTCGCTGGTCTTGATCAGTACGAAGCCGACCAGGCCCGCGACGGCGAGCACTCCGGCGAAGAGCCTGGTGGGAGCGCCCGCGAGCCAGAGCAGACCGAAGAGGATGGCGGTCAGGATGATCGCCGTGCCCATGTCGCCGCCGAGCATGATCAGCCCGAGCAGCATGAACGCGACGGGCACGAGCGGCACCAGCAGATGCTTCCACTGGGACAGCAGTCTCTTGTCCTGTTTGCGGGCGAGCAGATCGGCGCCCCACAGGATCAGCGCGAGCTTGGCGAACTCGCTGGGCTGGAGCTGGAACGGGCCGCCCAGATAGATCCAGTTCTGATTGCCCTTGACGGACCGCCCTATCCCGGGGACCTGCACGAGCACCATCAGGAAGACCGCGCCGACCAGCAGCGGATAGGACAGCGCCCGGTGGAGCTTGGTCGGCATCCTGGAGGCGAGCAGCAGCAGTCCGGTGCCGAGGATCACCGCGAGGAACTGTTTGCGGAAGAAATAGGTGGACGGCAGCGAGAGCTGGAGCGCGTAGATCATCGACGCGGAGTACACCATCACCAGACCGAGCACGGTGATCAGCAGTCCGCTGCCGAGGATCAGGTAGTACGCGGTCAGCGGCCGGTCCCAGGCCCTGCGTGCCCGCTCGTACAGCCGTCTGGGCCCGCCGCTCCTGG
>NZ_FMDK01000837.1 GCF_900091995.1 Streptomyces sp. MnatMP-M17 | reverse complement strand
CGCGCGGCGGCGGTGGACGCCCTGCCGGTACGGGCGGAGCTGCTGGTCACCGAGGCGTATCCGGGCGCCTCCGCACACACCGTCCTGCTGGTACGGCCGGACGGGCATCTCGTCACGGCCTTCGGCGGAGTACGTCCGGCCGAGCTGTACGCGGCGGCCGACGCGGCGCGCGGAGGCGCTCCGTCCGCTCGTTCCGCCGCCCGTTCGGAGCCTTCCGAGCCGGCATCCGCTGACCGAACTGCGAACATCAATTGACCGACGCGGGCGCACATGGTGTACTCCGGAACGTGACTGACACCGATGTGCGCCTGTGGCGGAGGGTCCATATGGACCTGGTCCGCTATGCGGGCTGCGTGTGTCGCCCGTCCTGTTGATTCGCCCTTTCTCTTCACGCGCTCGCCGCGTCCGTCGCGGCAGCACACTCTCGCGAACATCTCAGGACGGTCACCATGTCTCTCCCCGTACGTACCTCCGCGCCCGACACCACCGCCTCCACCGCGACCGCCGGGGCTTCCACCGCGACCTCGCCTTCCGCCGCCGTCTCACCGGCCTCCGGCCCGACGCCGGCCGAGCTGCTCGACTTCGTCCGTAGGACGGCCACCGACACCGAGCTGGTCTCCTCGCTCCCGCTCGATCCCGAGGGACGTACCTGGATCCGGCTCGACGGTCCCGCGGGCAGCGAGGCCTGGCTGATCGGCTGGCCGCCCGGCACGGGCACCGGCTGGCACGACCACGGCGGTTCGCACGGCGCGTTCGCCACAGCGGCCGGCGCGCTCAAGGAGGACTCACTGGCGGCGCGGCTGCCCACCGAAGGGTGGAAGACGCTGGAGCTCGCCGAGGGTGTCGACCGTGAGCGGAAGCTGACGGCGGGCGAGGGCCGGGCGTTCGGCAGGCACCATGTGCACGAGGTGCGCAACGAGTCCGGTGCCGAGCACGCCATCTCCGTCCACGCGTACTTTCCGCCGTTGCCGCTGATGCGCCGTTACAGCCGCACCGGCGCTGTGCTCCGTCTTGAGCATGTGGAGCGCCCGGAGGAGTGGCAGTGAGCGGGCGGACGGGAAGCGGAAGCGTGGAGACGGAGCCGGTGGCGACCGAGGTGGCAGGGGTGGCCGGGACTGAGCCTGTGGGGATAGACGAGCTGCTGGAACGGGTCCGTGAGGATCTGGACCGGATAGAGCCGCGCGAGGCCTTCGAGGCCGCGGCGGAGGGCGCGCTGCTGGTGGACATCCGGTACGCGGCGCTGCGGGAGCGGGACGGGCTGATACCGGGAGCGCTGGTCGTGGAGCGCAATGAGCTGGAGTGGCGGGTCG
>NZ_FMDK01000838.1 GCF_900091995.1 Streptomyces sp. MnatMP-M17 | reverse complement strand
ACGGTACGGGCGCGCCCGTACCGCCCCGACGGTCGGCGTGCTTCAGCCCGCCATCGGCTTGCCCGTCTCCAGCAGCGACTTGAGGTCGCTCAGCAGCATCGCCCAGCCGCCGCCCGCCTCCTTGATCTCCCCGGCCACCTGCGCCGCGTGGAGCGGCGCGCCGGTGACATCGTGGGTGACGGTGAGCTTGGTGACGCCTCCGTAGGGCTCTTCCTCGATCTCGTAGGTGAGCCGCGTGAACGGTTCGGCCGCCAGCGCGGGCGAGAAGAGCATGCGGTACGTCTGGACGAGCCGGTGCGGAGGTTCGGCCTCGATGATCTCGCCCTCGATGATCTGCTCGGCCGCGCCGTGCTGACGCATCTCGTCGCTCGACAGCACCCGGTACGCACCGCCCGCGCGCAGGTCGAACTCGCCCACGCAGCGGTAGCCGTACTTCGCGTTCCACTCCGGCGCGGTGATCGCGTCCCAGACCGCCTGGGGTGTCGCCTTGATGTAGACCTGGTGGACCTGGACGGTCGTGGTCTTCTCGGCCGTGGCTGTCATGTGTTCCCCTCCAGCTCGTTCTTGAGCTCAGCGAGCGCCGTCACCCGGCGCTCGGTGTACTTGTCGATCCACCGGTCGTGGATCAACCGGATCGGTACGGGGTTCAGGAAGTGCAGCTTCTCCCGGCCCGATCTGCGCGTGACGACAAGTCCCGCCTCCTCCAGCACCTTCAGGTGCTTCATCGCTCCGTACCGCGTCATCTCCAGCTCGGACTCCAGCTCGGTCAACGTGCGTCCGTCACGCGCGAAGAGCAGGTCCAGCAGAAAACGACGCGTCGGATCAGCCAGCGCCTTGAAGACACGGTCGTCGTCGCTCACAGCTGCAGGATAGGTGACCAAAAGGTCACATGTAAACCCCGGGAGGGCGCCACTCCCGGTCGCGGAAGAGCGGGCTGGAGACGGGCCGGGGGACGGGCGGGAGACGGGGCAGGAGGCGGGTGGGAGACGGGACGGCGGCGCCTGACGGACCGTCCCGGTGTGATGTCCGTCATCTGAGACGTGACGCGCATCTCTTCGCCGTCACACGGCCCGCCACGAGCGCTAACCTCCGGCAGAGCACTCGAATGTAAACAGGCGTTAAGGCTCAAAGAAGAGCCGAAGAAGAATCGTGGGGTGTGACGTGGCCGGGAAGCTCGCCGTCATCGGGGCCGGACTCATGGGGTCCGGGATCGCGCAGGTCTCCGCACAGGCGGGCTGGGACGTGGTGCTGCGGGATGTGACCGACGCGGCGCTGGCGCGTGGGATCGACGGTATCAAGGGCTCGTTCGGACGGTTCGTCGCCAAGGGCAAGCTCGAAGAGGCCGACGCGGACGCGGCTCTCGCCCGGATCACCACGACCACCGATCTGGACGCCGTCGCCGACGCGGACATTGTTGTCGAGGCGGTCTTCGAGAAGCTCGACGTCAAGCACGAGATCTTCCGCGCGCTCGACAAGCTCGTACGGGACGACACCGTCCTCGCCTCCAACACCTCGGCCATCCCGATCACCAAGATTGCGGCGGCCACCGCGCGCCCGGAGCGTGTCGTCGGTACGCACTTCTTCTCTCCGGTGCCGATGATGCGGCTCTGCGAGCTGGTGCGCGGCTACAAGACGAGTGACGAAACCCTCGCCACCGCACGGGAGTTCGCCGAATCGGTGGGCAAGACCTGCATCGTCGTCAACCGCGATGTGGCAGGCTTTGTGACCACACGACTGATCTCCGCGCTCGTGGTCGAGGCCGCCAAGCTCTACGAGTCGGGCGTCGCGTCCGCCGAGGACATCGACACCGCCTGCAAGCTCGGGTTCGGTCATGCCATGGGGCCGCTCGCCACCGCCGACCTGACCGGTGTCGACATCCTCCTCCACGCGACCGGCAACATCTACACCGAGTCGCAGGACGAGAAGTTCGCCCCGCCGGAGCTGATGCGCCGGATGGTGGACGCGGGTGACATCGGCCGCAAGAGCGGGCAGGGGTTCTACAAGCACTGAGTCCCGCAAGCACCGAGCCACCAGCCGAGAGCCGGGCGCTGAGCTGCCTCAAGCCGTTTCGGTATCACCCCACAGGGTGATTTTGGTATCGGTTCGCTTACAGACGGCAACTTCTCCGCGCGTGCGGCAGTCAGTTGTTGGAAGACAGAAGAACACGGAACAGGCACTGGGTACGGAAGCACTCATCGGGGAGCGCATATGCACATCAGGGGCGACCACGCCGAGCTGGTCGTCGGGGGCCGCCTCGACGTCCGCAGCGCGGCGGACGCCCGTACGGTCCTGCACTCGGCCGTCGACGACGGAGCCGGCGATCTGGTGCTCGACCTGACCGAACTGGACTCCTGGGACGCCACCGGACTCGGCGTCATCATGGGAGCCCACCGACGCGCCGGGCGGTGCGGTCGCAGACTTGTGCTGCGCGGTGTCCCGCCGCAGATGCAGCGGCTGCTCGTGGCCACCCGATTGCACCGCATTCTCGCCATCGAGGGCGGAATCGCCGCAGAGTCGCTGCCGAGGGTCTGACCGGGCCGGACCTCGCAATCCTCATAAGACCGTGATGTCTTGGACGGGGTGGTACCCCGGCTGTTCACGGATACTGTGCGGAGGTCTAGGGTTCGGCCGTCTGCCGATGACCGACCCATGGAGCAGATACCGGACCAGAAGCGACAGATGGGCGTGCGAGGCCGGGGGCAGCGGCACGCCACGATCTGGGGGGCTTTTCACCATGGACCCGATGAGCCGGGGACCGGAAGAATACGGCCACGACAACGAGCGGTTCGACGACGGGAGTCCCGACGGCGGGCATCGCGATGGTGCGCGCACCGACGGTACGAGCGCCGACGGCCCGCGAGCCGACGGGCCGCGCACCGACGCCAGGCGCTACGGCGAGGACAGCTTCGGCGGCGAACGCACCGGTAACGAGCCCGTGGACAGCGCGCAATACGACAGCCCGCGCGATGTCCCGCACGACAGCCCGCAGGACAGTCCGCGCTACGACGACGGCCGCGTGGCGGACGGGCGTTACGAGGACGAGCGCGTGGCCGAGGGACGCTACGAGGACGGCCGTTACGAGGACGTCCGCGCCGACGGCAGCTCGTACAACGCTGGCCACTACGGCGACGGCTCGTACAACAGCGACAGCCGTCACGACGACGGTCCGTACGACAACGGCCGTCACGACGACAGCCCGTACAACGACAGTCGGCACAACGACGAACGTCCCGCCGACAGCCCCGAGTCACGGCGCCCGCCCCGCGTCGAGATCACTCCCGCCATCACCGCGGCCCTCGCGCCCAAGCCCGCGCCCGTCCCGCCTCCGGCGACCGCCCTGGGACATCTCAAGGGCTCCGGATCCGCCACGCCCTCGCCCGCACGTACGGTCCAGCTCGTCTCGGGCGACCTCCTGGTGACCGTCAATCCCGTCGACGGCAGCGAGATCGAGCTCTGCCCGCCGGGCCGCAGG
>NZ_FMDK01000839.1 GCF_900091995.1 Streptomyces sp. MnatMP-M17 | reverse complement strand
GCCCCCCGCGCCCGCCGCGCCCACGCCCGAGCCGATCGCCAAGACCCAGGCCGCCGCGCCGGTCGCGCCGCCCGTCGTCGGCGGCACCCGCGCCGCGCAGGGCGAATTCCCCTTCATGGTCCGGCTCTCGATGGGCTGTGGTGGCGCGCTGTACTCGCCCACCGTCGTCCTGACCGCCGCCCACTGCGTGAGCGGATCCGGCAACAACACCAGCATCACCGCCACCGCCGGTGTCGTCGACCTCAACAGCACCAGCGCCATCAAGGTCCGGTCCACCAAGGTGTACCAGGCCCCCGGCTACAACGGTTACGGCAAGGACTGGGCGCTGATCAAGCTCGCGCAGCCCATCAACCTGCCGACGCTGAAGATCGCCACCACCACGCAGTACAACACCGGCACCTTCACCGTCGCCGGCTGGGGCGCGGCCACCGAGGGCGGCGCCCAGCAGCGCTACCTCCTCAAGGCGAACGTCCCGTTCGTCTCCGACGCGAGCTGCAACGCCTCGTACGGCGGCGACATCATAGCCAACGAGGAGATCTGCGCCGGCTACGCGCAGGGCGGCACGGACACCTGCCAGGGCGACTCGGGCGGCCCGATGTTCCGCCGGGACAGCGCCAACGCCTGGGTCCAGGTCGGCATCGTGAGCTGGGGCAACGGCTGCGCCCGGCCCAACTACCCCGGTGTCTACACCGAGGTCTCGACCTTCGCCTCCGCCATCGCCTCGGCCGCGTCGACTCTCTGATCTCCGACGATCTTCGACGGGAACCGGCAGGGCACTGAGGCAGAGCTCTGAGGAGGGCGGGTACGGGATGCGAGAGCGTCCCGTACCCGCCCTTGCGAAGCAGCGGGATCCCGCATCCTGATCACCGACCGGCCCGTACGGACCGGCCCGTCTAAGCTGCCGGACCATGACCACGAGCGACTCCGGCACCGACGGGCCCGGCACCGAAGACTCCGGCACCGACGACTCCGTACGTGCCGAACTGAACCGCCTGCGCGAGAGCATCGACAACATTGACGCCGCCGTCGTCCATATGCTCGCCGAGCGCTTCAAATGCACCCAGCAGGTCGGCCTCCTCAAGGCCGCGCACCATCTCCCGCCGGCCGACCCGGCCCGTGAGGCCCGCCAGATCACCCGGCTCCGCCAGCTCGCGGAGAGCGCCCGGCTGGACCCGGCCTTCGCCGAGAAGCTCCTCACCTTCATCATTGCCGAGGTGATCCGCCACCACGAGACGATCGCGGGCGAGACACGGGACAGCGGCGCCGAGGCCACCGAGCACGCGTAGCTCACGCGTAGCCCGGGCACAGCTCACGCGCAACTCCGGTCGCGCGTGGCTCACGCGGAGCTCCGGAGCACCAGTCACCAAGGGGGCGCGCGGCGCGTGCGCTGAGAGCGGAAAGATCCCTACTGTGCGGCCCGCGCGCCATCGGGCAGCATGTCCCCCATGTCCGTACTGACGCGCGACGAAGCGCAGATCCGAGCCCAGCTCCTCGATGTCCACCGGTACACGATCGCCCTCGATCTGACCACCGGCGAGGACACCTTCGACTCCCGTACCGTCATCCAGTTCACCACACGGGCCGCCGGAGACACCTTCGTCGAACTCAAGCCCGCCGCGCTGCGCTCCGTCTCCCTCGACGGACGGACACTCGACCCGGCCGGTCTCGGCGGCAACCGGCTCGCGCTCACCGGACTCGACGCCGGAGACCACGAGCTGCGTATCGAGGCCGACATGCGGTACTCCCGTACCGGTGAGGGCATGCACCGCTTCACCGACCCCACCGACGGCGAGACCTACGTCTACACCCAGCTCTTCATGGAGGACGTCCAGCGCGTCTTCGCCGCCTTCGACCAGCCCGACCTGAAGGCCGTCTTCGAGCTGAGCGTCACCGCGCCCGACGGCTGGACCGTCCTCGGCAACGGAATCGCCCGGCCGACCGACGGGCCCGCCGACGGGCCTCAGCAGGCCGGTGGATCCGGGAAGAGCCGCGGGCGGCACTGGACCATCGCGCCGACGCCTCTTATCTCCACCTACCTCGTCGCCGTCGCCGCCGGCCCCTGGCACTCCGTACGCACCGAACACGCCGGACTGCCCTTCGGCATCCACTGCCGGCGCTCCCTCGCGCCGTATCTCGACGCCGACGCCGACGAGATCCTCGGCATCACCCGCGCCTGCTACGACCGCTACCACGAGAAGTTCCAGGAGCCGTATCCCTTCGACTCCTACGACCAGGCCTTCGTCCCCGAGTTCAACGCGGGCGCCATGGAGAACCCGGGCCTTGTCACCTTCCGCGACGAATTCGTCTACCGCTCCGCCGTCACCGACACCGAGCGGCAGACCCGCGCCATGGTCATCTCCCACGAGATGGCCCATATGTGGTTCGGCGACCTCGTCACCCTCACCTGGTGGGACGACATCTGGCTCAACGAGTCCTTCGCCGAGTACATGGGCTACCAGACGCTCACCGAAGCCACCCGCTTCACCGACACCTGGGTCGACTTCGGCATCGGACGGAAGGCCTGGGGATACGACGCCGACCAGCGGCCCTCCACCCATCCCGTCGCGCCCGACCCGGCCGCCGTCCCCGACACCGCCTCCGCGATGCTCAACTTCGACGGCATCTCCTACGCCAAGGGAGCCTCCGCGCTGCGCCAGCTCGTCGCCTGGCTCGGCGAGAAGGACTTCCTCGCCGGCATCAACATCCACTTCGCCCGGCACAAGTTCGCCAACGCCACCCTCGCCGACTTCATCGACTCGCTCGCCCAGGCCACCGACCGCGACGTACACGCCTGGGCCGCCCAATGGCTGCGCACCACCGGCGTCGACACCCTCACGCCCGTCGTCGGCGGCACCGAGACCGGCTGGACCCTCGATGTCGTACGCGACGGCAGCCGCCCGCACCGCATCACCGTCGGCACCTACGACCTCGATGTCGCCGACCAGGACCGGCTCGTCGTACGCGACCTCATCGAACTCGACCTGCCGCTGACCGAGGCGCCCACCGACCGTCCCGGCCGCCGCCCGGCCCTCGTCGTCCTCAACGACGGCGACCTCACCTACGCCAAGGTCCGCCTCGACACCGCGTCCTGGGACACCGCGCTGCGCGCCCTCTCCGGCATCCCCGACCCGCTCACCCGCGCCGTCATCTGGAACGCCGCCCGCGACATGGTCCGCGACGGCGAACTCGCGCCCGCCGCCTACCTCGACGCCGCCCGCGCCCACCTGCCGTACGAGACCGACCTGGCCCTCGTCGAAGGCGTCCTCGCCTTCGCCGCCGACCAGATCACCGACCGCTACCTCGGCGCCGACGACCGGCCCGCCGCACTCGCCACCCTCACCGCGCTCTGCCGCGACCTCATCCGCCGCACCGAGGACGGCAACCACCCGGGGCTGCGCCTCATCGCCGTACGCCACCGCATCGACGCCGCCACCCAGCCCGACACCATCCAGGACTGGCTCGGCTCCGACAGCGTCCCCGGCGGACCCGAACTCGACCCGGAACTGCGCTGGCGCATCCTCACCCGGCTCGCCGTCCTCGGCGCCGTCGACACCGCCGCCATCGACGCCGAACTCGCCCGCGACCCCAGCGCCACCGGCCAGGAAGGCGCCGCGCGCTGCCGCGCCGCACTGCCCGACCCTGCCGCCAAAGCCGACGCCTGGAGGCGGCTCTTCGGCTCCGACGACCTCTCCAACTACCTCTTCACCGCCACCGCCAAGGGCTTCTGGCAGCCCGAACAGGCCGAACTCGTCCAGGAGTACGTGCCCCGCTACTACGCCGAAGCCGTCGCCCTCGCCGCCCGCCGCGGCCCCGCCATCGCCGAAGCCGCCGGCCGCTACGCCTTCCCCGTCCACGCCGTCGACGAGGAATCACTGCGCCTCGCCCAGGACTGCCTGGACGGCACGGACATGATCCCGGCCCTCCGCCGCAAACTCGCCGACCAACTGGACGACCTCCGCCGCGCCCTGAAGGTCCGCAGCGGCGTCTGACCGCGTGCGGCGGGCCGGGCCAA
>NZ_FMDK01000840.1 GCF_900091995.1 Streptomyces sp. MnatMP-M17 | reverse complement strand
TGTGGCTTTTAGCCATAGGCCCAGGCGGGTGCGGCCGTGGCGGTTGAGTTCTATTACTACGCCGCACAGGATCATCGCGAGGCCGTAGACGCCGACCACCAGGACCGAGGTCCGCTGGGCCAGTCGGATCAGGAGCAGTACCGCCAGCGCCGCGAGCAGGAATGAGGCCAGGGCGATTCCGGTGCGCCTCGCCTGACGAGGTGTCAGGCCGTCGCGCTCGGGCTCGGGCATCGGCGTGTGCACGGCCTCGTCCTGGTCAGATGCGCTCATGGACCGCGAGCGTAACGGACATCCCAGAAGGTCCGCCCGTTAGGCTGTTCATATGACGACCGTAGTGCGCCGCAGGATGGGCGTCGAAGAGCGGAAGCAACAGCTCATCGGCGTGGCGCTGGAGCTGTTCAGCCACCGCTCCCCCGACGACGTCTCGATCGACGAGATCGCGGCGGCGGCCGGTATCTCACGGCCGCTCGTCTACCACTACTTTCCCGGCAAGCAGAGCCTGTACGAGGCCGCCCTGCGCCGTGCCGCCGACGATCTGGCGGACCGGTTCGTGGAACCGCGCGAAGGGCCGCTCGGAGCGCGGCTGCTCCGGGTGATGGAACGTTTCTTCGACTTCGTCGAGCAGCACGGCCCCGGTTTCTCCGCGCTGATGCGCGGAGGTCCCGCCATCGGCTCGTCCACCGCGACCGCGATGGTCAGCGAGGTACGGCAGGCCGCGTACGAGCAGATCGTCGCCCATCTCGGAGTCGGCCGCCCGCCCGCGCGACTGGAGCTGGTCGTACGGTCCTGGGTGTCGCTGGCCGAGACGACGGCGCTGCTCTGGCTGGACGGCCGGCGCATTC
Source organism: Streptomyces sp. MnatMP-M17 (assembly GCF_900091995.1). Classification (GTDB taxonomy): domain Bacteria; phylum Actinomycetota; class Actinomycetes; order Streptomycetales; family Streptomycetaceae; genus Streptomyces. The sequence goes on along the minus strand of NZ_FMDK01000840.1, from coordinate 962 downwards.
CGCGCGCCGAGCTGGAGTTGCAGCTCGTGCACGACTTCGCCGCGCTGGCCGCGGTGAGCGCCGCGTACGACGAGGAGATGGCCGCGATCCTGCTCCGCATCGTCGCGGACGAGCCGGCCGACGGCGCCTTCGGCGATCTCGTCGGCCGGCTCACCCGGCTGGGCGGCGTCCAGCCTCAGCCGTAGACCACCGTCACCTCGGTGAAGCCGAGCGAGCGCAGCAGGCCCTTGAGCATGCTGGTGGTGTTCTTCTCGGCCCGCTCGGTCAGTTCGCTCTCCTTGGCCGCGTCCGAGATATGCCGGGCCGCCAGCCTGTTCACGGCCCGCTCGTCGGCCGGGTTGCCGGAGAAGAGGTCTCCGAGCCGGTCGAGCAGTCCGCGCTGTTTGGACACGGCGTACGAACGGTCCGGGTCCAGGGCCGCTTCGCCCAGGCGTGCGTGCGGCAGCCGGATCGTCGCGGAGGTGCGCGCCTCGTCCGTCGTGACGCTGCCCGCGCCGAGGCCGCCGAAGTCGACATACGAGCTGACGGTACCGGCGCCCACATAGAGCGTCCGGGTGCCGCGGATCGCGTCCGGCAGATACTTGGCGTCCTTCTCCAGATCCACCACGACCTGGAAATTGCCGGAAGCCGCCTCGTAGCGGTCAAGGTCCTGAATGGATTCGAGCAGAGTCGGTCCCGTACGGTCGTGGGTCTCCTCGCCGAACAGATTGCCGAATCCGGGCAGCAGATCGAGCCGGCTGCCGAGGAAGAGCAGCGCGGCCACGACGACCAGGGTGAGCGGGATCCTGCTCCAGCGCGGCGGCCGGGCGGCGCGCGGCTTCGCGTCTTTCACGTCGGTGGACGTCATACCTAACGGATGTCCCGCGCGAGCCGGTTCACACGGCGCTCACGCACCGGGTTCCAGAAGCATCCTGGGCGGTCGGTCCGTCCCGCGGCGGGACGGACCGACCGCCCAGTCCTCA
>NZ_FMDK01000841.1 GCF_900091995.1 Streptomyces sp. MnatMP-M17 | reverse complement strand
GCGGGTCCCGCCTCGGCGCGCGGTGGATTCGGCGGTGGCGGAGGTCCTGGAGGTGGCATGCGCGCTCCCGGTCAGGAGGGAACCGGCCAGGCTACGGGCCAGGCACAAGGCCAGGGTCAGCCGCCAGCAGCCGGTGGCCAGGCCGTCCAGCCGCCTCAGCAGAACGGTCAGTCCCAGAACGGTCAGTCCCAGAACGGCCAGCCCCGGACCGGCCGGCGGAACGCCATGCCCGAAGGATTCGGCGGCGGCGCGGGAGGTCGCGGCGGAGGCGGTATGGCGGGCCTGCTCAACGGTCAGAACGTCAGCTCCGAGGTCAAGACCGCCCTCAAGCAGAACGCCTCCGCCTACACCTGGGTCGCCGCCGCCATCGGCGCCCAGAACGCCGCGAGCTACCAACTCGCCACCGAGAAGCCGGTCATGGCGATCGGCGGCTTCAACGGCAGCGACCCGTCACCGACCCTCGCGCAGTTCAAGCAGTACGTCACCGACGGGAGGATCCACTACTTCCTCTCCGGAGGCGGCGGTCCCGGAGGCGGCAACTCCGCCATCACCACCTGGGTCGAGGACACCTTCAAGGGTCACCCTGGATGGCACGACTCTCTACGACCTGACTCAGCGGACGGCCGACTCCGCGACGACCTGACTCAGCGACGGTCTGACCCGACGACGGTCTGACCCGACGACGGCCTGAACCGGGGTTCCGGAAAGCCTCCTGTGCGGTGTGCGCGGCGGCATCAAGTCCCGTACACCGCACTAGGCATAGCATCGACGCCGGCCGGACTTCCGGACTCCGGCTTCCGGTTTCCGGTGGCGGGCCGCCCTGTCGTCCGGCCGCCGGAGCCGGTCATGGCCGGAGCCGGGCAGGTAACAGGAGTCCGGTCATCTCCGGCCGGAGGGAACCGAGGAGGCTCACCCATGGTGCCGGAAGCCGACCGAGCCGAGCGGCCGATCCGTATCAGCGTGTGGCTGGAGGGCAAGCCGTCCGGCCGTGGCCGCAGGAGCGAACGCTCGGCCGACCGGTCCACGGATCCCTCGGCCGCGCACTCCACCGGTCCGTCCACCGATCCGTCCACCGGTTCGTCGGCCGGGCAGGCGCCCAGCCCGTCGACCGGCATTTCCTCCAGCCCTTCCGCAGGCCAGCCCGCCGGGCTCGATCGCGACCGCATCACCGCCGTCTCGGTACGGCTGCTCGACGCGGAGGGCCTGGCGAAGTTCTCCATGCGGCGGCTGGCCGCGGAGCTGGGCGTGACCGCCATGTCCCTCTACTGGTACGTGGACACCAAGGACGATCTGCTCGAACTCGCCCTGGACCGCGTCTTCGGAGAGGTCCAGGTGCCGGATCTGACGGACGAGAACGCCGACTGGCGCGACCAGTTGCGCGAACTGGCCGTCAGTTACCGGACGGTGCTGGTCCGCCACGCCTGGGTCTCCCCGCTCGTCGGCAGATATCTGAACATCGGCCCGCACTCGGTGGCCTTCTCCGCCGCCGTCCGGTCGGTCATGCGCCGTACAGGCCTGGCGCCGCACGGCCAGATGGGCGCCCTGTCCGCGGTCTTCCAGTTCGTGTACGGATTCGGCACGATCGAGGGCCACTTCGTACAGCGCTCCGCCGACGCGGGCCTGAGCCAGGACGAGTACTTCCGGCAGGCGAAGGGCGCCATCGGCGAACAGCCGCGGTTCAAGGAGTCGTTCGAGAGCGCGGACGAGATCATGGCGGCGCGGGGCGGCGACACGGTGGCGGAGATGCGCGAACGGGACTTCACGTTCGCGCTCGAACTCCTCGTCGCGGGCATCGAGGCGATGCGCGCCCGCGGCTGAAAGATCGCCCCGGCGATCGCCCCGGCGCCGCAGGCGGCACGAGCGGCTACTGCGGCGCCAGCCTGGCCGGGAAGCCGCCGGTCGCGAGCGGGCCCCAGCGTTCGGGCGTGACGCGGATGATGGACTTGCCCTGCTTCACCATCGCCTGGCGGTACTCGTCCCAGTCCGGGTGCTCGCCCGCGATGTTCCGGTAGTACTCGACCAGCGGCTCGACCGACTCCGGCGAGTCGATCACCTCGGCGGTGCCGTCGATCTGTACCCACGGACCGTCCCACTCGTCCGACAGGATGATCAGACTCACGCGCTCGTCCCGCTTGGCGTTGCGCGTCTTGGCGCGCTCCGGGTACGTGGAGACGACGATACGGCCCGAGTCGTCGACGCCGCAGGTGAGCGGTGAGCCCTGAGGGCGGCCGTCGGAGCGGGTGGTCAGCAGGATCGCTCGGTGCCGAGGACGTACGAACTCCAGCAGCTCGTCGCGGTCCACGGCGGTGTTCGTTGCGATGTTGGGTGCCATGGTCCGCAGCCTACGACGTCCGACCGGCCGGGCCGGCTCTACGCCACCGGCAGGCTCTCGCCCTGCACCGCCTGGATGTCCAGCTCCACCCGTAGCGTCGTTCCGATCGCCGAGATACCCGCCTGCACCACCTGGTTGTAGTTCATGGCGAAGTCCTTGCGGCTCAGCTCCGTGGTCGCGCGGAAGGCCGCCCGTACACCGCCCCATGGATCGGGCCCGGTGCCCAGATAGCTCAGATCCAGGTCCACCTCGCGTACGACTCCGTGCAGCGACAGCCGGCCGTGGACCGTCCAGCGGTCGGGGCCCGCCGGTGTCAGTCCCGTACTGCCGTACATGATCTCCGGGAAGCGCTCCACGTCCAGGAAGTCGGGCGACTTGAGGTGCTTGTCGCGCAGCGCGTTGCCGGTGTCGATGCTCGCCGCGGCGATGACCGCGTCGACCCGCGAGCGCTCGTGCGCGTTCTCCTGCCAGCCGTCGGGACCACCGGTCCCGCCGATCTCGATCCGGCCGCCGAACTCCTTGAACCGTCCGTGCACGCTGGAGATCCCGAGATGCTGCGCCACCGCGCTCACCGACGAGTGTGCCGGATCGATGCTCCAGGCGCCGGGCGGCGGCAGCTCGACTCCGCCCTGCCGGGCCAGCACCACCGTGCCGACCTCGGCCCGCCCGCTCGCCGTCACCAGCGCGGTGGAGGCGACGGGCGTGTATCCGACGGCCGTGACGACGACGGTGTACGGGCCCGGCGCCAGCGCCACATCGGCCCGTACCGAGCCGTCCTCCCGGGCACCGGCCCGCACCACCTGCGCGCCGGTCATATCGGTCATGGTCACGACCGCGTGCTGAACGGCCCAGCCGTCCCGTGTCCTCACCTGTCCGCGAAGCCCCATCCCGCTTCCCTCCCTGCTCTCTCACTGGTAACGAGCCCCGGGCCCTGATGGGCCCGGGGCCCGCCCCGCTCGCGGTCACTCGCCGGATCTACCCGCTAGATCGACCTGCCGGATTGACCTGCCGGATCTACTCCCCAGGATGGGCGAGTTCGATGTCGTGCCCGTCGACACCGCGCCCGGTCACCGTCAGCGCGCCGGCCACCGGCGGATATCCGGTCGCGATGACCGTGTACTCGCCCGAGTCCAGATCGGCGAAGGCATACGCGCCGTCGTCCCCGGTCGTCGCCGTGGCGACCACGTTCCCGGCCGCGTCGACCAGCGTCACCCGGGCGTCCGGCGCGGGCCGCCGGGCGGCGCCCGCCCTGACGATGCCCTGGACCGTGGCGCCCGACTGGAGGAGCGCCTCGATCCGGGTCACTCCCTGGCCGCCGATCTCCACCGGCAGCGCCAGCGGCCGGAATCCGGTCGCGTTCACCGCGACGGTCACCGAGCCGGGCACCAGCTCCCCGAAGGCGAACTCGCCCTGGTCCACGGACTTCCCGGTGGCCAGCACATCGCCGCGCACATCGGTCACGATCACCATCGCGCCCTCGATGGGCAGCCCGCCGTCCGCGGCGCGCACGGTCCCGGCCAGACCGCTCGTACCGGAGAGCAGGATGTCGTACACGACCGGCTCGTCACCGACGACCACCGTGGACGCCTGCGGCTGG
>NZ_FMDK01000842.1 GCF_900091995.1 Streptomyces sp. MnatMP-M17 | reverse complement strand
CGGCGCCGGTGTGGCGGCGAGCGTCTCCTCGGCGCTCGCGCCGTCCCGGAGTCTCTTGACCACGGCGGGCAGCGTGACGTTCAGGAGATGCGCGGTCTCCGCGCCGGACTGGGCCAGCCGCGTCTGCGCCGTCCTGATCTCGCTCTCCGCCGTGGCCGTACCGCGTCGTACGCGGCGGACCAGCAGCGCGGCCATGACGACGGCGACCGCCACACACGCCCAGGCGACCGCGACGGTGGCGGCCACCCAGGCACGGGCGGCGGCGGGAGCCGACGCGGCCACCGCGCCCGCGACCGCGCCGGTCACCACCACCAGCGTCAGGGGCACGGCGAGCGACGACCGTTTCGTGCGTATGCGGCGCGGGCTGGGGGCGACAGGCACTGACATTCCGCGGTCCCTCGGTACTTGAGTGCGGGGGGAAACAGACCGGCCGACCAGCGCGGTTCGGCCGCACGGGCGGGATCGGACACCGATGGGGACGGCGATCTTCCGCACCACATGTGGCGCTCATGCTAACCACGCGGAATGGCACGGGAGGCCGTGGAGAGCCCGGAGCCCACACAACGGGGGAGTTCGTCCCGAAGTCACCCACCGGCCAGCGGCGGCATGGTAAATGGGGATGTCCGTTATGAGGTCTGTCGTACGGGCCTGGCCTGCCCGATCAGTGGCCCGTACCCCCCGTTCCGCCGCCGGGAGGCCGTCCTCGGAGGCATTGCGGGGACTCAACACACCTCGTGGTCAACTGATTTCAGCCAACCAAGGGTGCCGGGCGGGTGCTGCGAGGCCGTGCATGGCGGGTGTGGTGGCCGGCGTCGTGGGGTGAACGTCACAGCGAGTGGGCCCGGTCCGGCCGGTCGCCGCCGACTACGGTGAGGCGGGTGCCGAAGAACAGAAACACGTTCTCATCACTCTCAGCACTGGCCTCCTGGCGGCGCCGTCTTCTCTCCCGGGCCGTCCACGAGGGCTGGCGCTGGATCCAGGAGACCGGCGCGGTGAGCGCCGAGTGTCCGGGACGGCTGCGCTTCCGCCGGATCGGCACCGGCACCCGGCTCGCCTTTCCGCAGGGCACGGTCTTCGGCGAGCCATGGATCGAGCTGGGCGAGCACTGCGTCATAGGCGAACACGTCACTCTGACCGCCGGGATGATGCCCGGACTCGACCTCGGCCCCGAGACGGTGCTGACGCTCGGCAACGGAGTGGTGCTCGGCCGGGGCAGCCATGTGATCGCCGACACCACGGTGACCATCGGCGCGGACACCTACTGCGGGCCGTATGTCTACATCACGTCGACCAACCACAGTTACGACGATCCGAAGGTGCCGGTCGGCAAGCAGTGGCCGCGGATGGAACCGGTGGAGATAGGGCCCGGCTGCTGGCTCGGTACGGGCGCGGTGATCCTGCCCGGCGCGCGGCTCGGCCGGAATGTGGTCGTCGCGGCGGGCGCCGTCGTACGAGGAGAGGTGGCCGACCACGCGGTGGTGGCCGGTGCGCCCGCGCGGGTCGTACGGAGCTGGGACGGCGAACGCGGCTGGCAGCCGCCGCTGCGCACGCCCGCGCCGGTGCCGATCCCGGAAGGCATCACGCCGGAACAGCTGCTGGCGCTGGGGGAGTTGGAACGGCCGTCCTGACGCGCGCTGTCGGACGGGTGCGGGGAGTGTGCGGCGGCCCGTGGTCAGCCCGCCGCCGAAGTCGGCGAGTCCCCACAGCACGCTGGTGGCCAGGGCGAACGGTGCGGTCATGAAGGGCCTCGCAGTACAGTGCGATGGACGATTCGGTGCAGCCCACCATAGTGCAGTCTGTTGAACTGTCTCATTGAATATATTGGACGGAATGTGTCTGACCTCGATCAGCTCACGCAGTCGTTGGCGCGCAATCTCAAACGCTGGCGAGGTGAACGGGGCTTTACGCTCGACGCCCTGGCCGCCCGCGCGGGAGTCAGCCGCGGAATGATCATCCAGATCGAGCAGGCACGGACGAACCCGAGCGTCGGCACCACCGTCAAGCTCGCCGACGCGCTCGGCGTCTCCATCACCACGCTTCTCGACTACGAGCAGGGCTCGCAGGTCAGAGTCGTACCGGAGAGCCAGGCCGTACGGATGTGGTCCACGCCGGCGGGCAGCCGCACCACGCTGCTGGTGGGCGCCGAGGCGCGCGGGCCGCTCGAAATGTGGTCCTGGGTCCTGATGCCCGGTGACGCCAGCTCCTCCGATCCGCATCCGCCGGGCACCACCGAACTGCTCCATGTGACCGCGGGCGAGCTGACCTTGGTCGTGGACGGCGAACCGCACTCCGTACCGGCCGGCGCGTCCGCGACCTTCGAGGCGAACGTCCCGCACACCTACCGCAACGACGGCCCGGACACCTGCGAACTGGTCATGGCCGTCTCCATCCCGCCCGCGCGCTGAGGCACGCGCTGTCCGACCGGAGCCCGGGTCAGGGGAGCTTGGGGATCTCGATGGCCGGGCAGCGGTCCATGACCATGGACAGGCCCGCCGCGCGGGTGCGGGCGTACGCCGCCTCGTCGATCACGCCGAGCTGGAACCAGACCGCCTTCGCGCCGATCGTCACCGCCTCGTCCGCGACCGCGCCCGCCAGGTCGCTGTTGACGAAGACGTCCACGACATCGACCGGGAAAGGGATGTCGGCCAGCGAGGCATAGCCCGGTTCGCCGTGGACCGTCTCGGCCTTCGGGTGCACCGGGACGATGCTCTTGCCGAAGCGCTGAAGCGTGGCCGCGACTCCGTAGGCCGCCCGCGAAGGATTGTTCGACAGGCCCACCACGGCCCAGGTGTCACCGGTCGAGGTGAGGATCTTACGGATCGTCTCTGCGTCTGCGTATATGCCATCTGCGTACATGCCAGGAGAACGGACCGTACGCCCCGGCCATTCCCGTCGGACACCGCCGCATAGGGTGGAGAGATGCAGGAGCAGTACCGGACCGTCGCCCGCGCGGGCACGCACGAGACCGAGATCAACCGGTCGCGCTTTCTCTGCGCGCTCGCGCCCGCCGCGACCGAACGGGAGGCACAGGAGTTCGTCACACGCGTCCGCAAGGAGCATCCGACGGCCACCCACAACTGCTACGCGTATGTGATCGGCGCCGACGCCTCCGTACAGAAGGCGAGCGACGACGGAGAGCCCGGCGGGACGGCCGGTGCGCCGATGCTCCAGATGCTGATGCGGCGCGAGGTGCGCTACACCGCGGCGGTCGTCACCCGCTACTACGGCGGCGTCAAACTCGGCGCGGGCGGGCTCATCCGGGCGTACGGCGGAGTGGTCGGCGAAACTCTCGATGCCCTGGGCACGGTGACACGGCAGCGCTTCCGGCTCGCCACCGTCACCGTCGACCACCAGCGCGCGGGCAGGCTGGAGAACGATCTGCGCGCCACGGGCCGTACGGTGCGCGAGGTGCGCTACGGCGAGACGGTCACCATCGGCATCGGCCTGCCGGACGCGGATCTGGCGTCCTTCCGTGCCTGGCTCGCCGACACCACGGCCGGAACGGCCGTACTGGAACTGGGCGGCGAGGCCTTCATTTGAGGATTTCGCATACATGAGGATTCTGCACACTTCCGACTGGCATCTCGGCCGGTCGTTCCACCGCGTGAGCCTGCTCGACGCCCAGGCCGCCTTCCTCGACCATCTCGTCGCGACGGTCCGGGAGCGCGCGGTGGACGTGGTCCTGGTCGCGGGCGACGTCTATGACCGGGCGGTACCGCCGCTCGCCGCCGTGGAGCTCTTCGACCGCGCGCTGCACCGCCTCGCCAAGGCCGGTGTACCGACCGTCATGATCTCCGGCAACCACGACTCGGCGCGCCGACTCGGCGTCGGCGCCGGGCTGATGGAGCACGCCGGGATCCATCTGCGGACCGATCCGGCCGGCTGCGGCATTCCCGTGATCCTCTCCGACACCCATGGCGAGGTGGCGTTCTACGGACTGCCGTATCTCGAACCGGCCCTGGTGCGCGACGAGTTCAAGGCGGCGAAGCCCGCACATGAGGCGGTGCTCGGCGCCGCGATGGAGCGCGTACGGGCCGACCTCGCGGGCCGCGCACCCGGCACCCGCTGCGTCGTCCTCGCGCACGCCTTCGTCGTGGGCGGCGCGCCCAGCGACAGCGAGCGCGACATCACCGTCGGCGGAGTGGCCTCCGTACCCGTAGGGATCTTCGACGGCGTGGACTATGCCGCGCTCGGCCATCTCCACGGCTGCCAGATCCTCACCGAGCGTGTCCGCTACGCGGGTTCACCGCTCGCGTACTCCTTCTCCGAGACCGGCCACCGCAAGACCATGTGGCTGGTGGAGCTGGGACCGGACGGCGAGATCGGCGCCGAGCGCGTCGACTGCCCGGTGCCGCGCGCGCTGGCCAGGATCCGCGGCCCGCTCGACACGCTGCTCGACGATCCCGGGCTTGCCCGTCATGAGGACTCCTGGGTCGAGGCGACCTTGACCGATCCGGTCCGCCCGGCCGAGCCCATGGCCCGGCTCACCGGGCGTTTCCCGTACACGCTCAGCCTCGTCTTCGCTCCCGAGCGCGCGGACGACGATCCGCTCGCCTCCTACGCCCAGCGGCTCGCGGGCCGTACCGACCAGCAGATCGCGGAGGACTTCGTGGCGCATGTACGGGGCGGAGCCGGGCCCGACGAACACGAACGCGCCGTGCTGCGCGACGCGTTGGACGAGATACGGGCCGACGGCGCGGCGCGCGAGGTGAGCCGGTGAGACTGCACCGGCTGACGATCACCGCCTTTGGCCCTTTCGCCACCACCCAGACCGTCGACTTCGACGCGCTCTCCACCGCCGGGCTCTTTCTGCTGCACGGCCCGACCGGCGCGGGCAAGACCTCCGTACTCGACGCGGTCTGCTACGCGCTCTACGGAGCCGTGCCCGGAGCCCGGCAGAGTCCCGGCGCTCCGCTGCGCAGCGACCACGCGTCCGCCGGGACCGCGACCGAGGTGGCGCTCGAACTGACCGTGGGCGGAAGGCGGTTCGAGATCACCCGGCGGCCCGCGCAGCAGCGTCCGAAGAAACGCGCCAAGGCCAAGGGCTTCACCACGGAGAAGGCTCAGAGCCTGCTGCGGGAGTACGACGCCGAGCGCGCCGAATGGCGGGCGCTGAGCCGCTCCCACCAGGAGATCGGCGAGGAGATCGGCCAGCTCCTCGGGATGAGCCGTGAGCAGTTCTGCCAGGTGGTGCTGTTGCCTCAGGGCGACTTCGCCCGCTTTCTGCGCGCCGACGCCGAGGCGCGCGGCAAGCTTCTCGGCACGCTCTTCGACACACGCCGGTTCGCCGCGGTCGAGGAACGGCTCGCCGAGCTGCGCCGCGCCGCGGAACACCGGGTACGCACGGGTGATGACCGGCTGCTCGGTGTCGCACAGCGCATCGCCCAGGCCGCGGACGGCAGTTCGGCTCCCTCGCCGCCCGAGCGCCGGCCGGGCGACGCAGGGCTCGCCCAGGCTGTACTGGAGTGGGCGGCGGTCGCCCGCTCCACCGCCCAGGAGCGGGCCGACATCGCGGAGTCGGCGCTCACCGCGGCCGAGAGCCGACGGGCGGATGCCCGGCGTGAGCTGGACGCCGTACTCGAACTGGCCCGGCTGCAACGGCGGTTCGCCGACACGCGACTGCGCGCCGAGGCGCTCGAAGCCCGCCGCGCCGAGCGCGACCGAGGCCAGGCGCTGCTGGAGCGGGCCCACAAGGCCGAGTTGGTGGCCCCGGCGCTCGCCCTGCGCGAGGAGGCCGAGGAGGCGCATCGGGAGGCGTGTGACGAGTACGACCGCAAGCGGGCGCTGCTGCCGGCCGATCTCGCGGAGGCGGGCGCCGAGCAACTGGCCTCGCTGGAACGGGCCATGAGACAGGAACTCGGCGCTCTCGACGCGGCCCGGCGCGCGGAGCTGCGCAGCACGGAGATCACCGAGGAACGGGCGGAACTGGACCGGCAGGCGCGTGCCGACGAGGAGATCCTCCAGGACGCGGCGGGCTGGCTGGCGGGCTGGGAGTCCGAACGCCGGGCGCTACGGGACCGTATCGAGGCCGCCCAGGAGGCGGCGACACGCGCCGAACAGCTCGCCGGACAGCTCGAACCGGCCCGGCAGCGGCTCGAAGCCGCCGTCCGGCGCGACAGCCTGGAAGCGGCGGCCGACGACGCCGAGCGGCGGCTGCGTCAAGCCAGGGAACATGCCAACACCGCGCATGAGAGCTGGCTCGAACTGCGGGAGCGGCGGCTGCGGGGCATGGCGGCCGAGCTGTCGGCCCGGCTCGTCGACGGCGAACCGTGCGCGGTCTGTGGCTCCGCCGCCCATCCCGAGCCCGCGCGCGCCGCCGATGGACAGGTCGAACCGGCCGCCGAAGAAGCCGCGTTGACGGTGTATCAGCGGGCGGCGAGGGCCCGTGACACGGCCGAGCGCGAGCATGTCGCGCTCGTGGAGCGGTACGCGGCGGCCCGCGAGGCGGCCGGTGGCGCGGGCGCGGGTGTGGGTTCCGGGTCCGGAGTCGCCGAACTCACTTCATTCACAAGGGAGTTGGAGCGGGAGTACACCGAGGTGCATCGGCTCGCGGCCGGTACGCACGCGGCGCGTGAGGCCCTCGACCGTGCCGAGCGTGAGCACGAGAAGCGGCTCGCCGCACGACAGCAGGCCGAACGCCGCGTCGCTGCCCGTACCTCACGACGTGAAGCCCTCGACCGCGAACAGGGCGGGCTGCGTGCCGAGTTGAGCCGCGCCCGAGGAGACGCCGAGTCCGTCGCGGAGCGCGCGGGACAGCTTGAGCGCCGGGCCCATTGGCTGGCCGAGGCCGCCGAGGCCGTACGCGCGGTCGACACCACGGCGCTACAGCTGAAGGAGGCCCACGGCAGGCTCGCGAGCGCCGCCTTCCGGGCCGGTTTCGACACTCCGCAGGCCGCGGCTGCCGCCCTGCTCACCGATAGGGACCGGCGCGAACTCCAGCACC
>NZ_FMDK01001190.1 GCF_900091995.1 Streptomyces sp. MnatMP-M17 | reverse complement strand
TCCGGCCGCTCCCCAGGCCGCGACGGCGTCGGCCGCCGAGCCGGTCGCCCAGCCCGCCACGGCTCCCGCCACGGACATCACGAAGCGCGACAGCACCGAGGACCCCCGATGACGACATCGCCGACGCCGCCGACCCAGCCGACACCGCCGACCTCGTACCAGCAGATCCCTCAGCAGCCCTCCGGGCCGTACAACGGCTCCCTCAGCGGCTCCGTCAGCGGCTATGTCTCGCCGATCCCGGCCCGCCGGACGCATCTCGGCGACGCGCTGGCCTCGGAGTGGACCAAGCTCCGGTCCGTACGTTCCACGATGTGGACGCTCGGTGTCATGGTCGTGCTGGTGGTGGGCATCGGCCTGATCGCCGCACTGATCGTGGCCTCCGCGGAGACCCAGATCGCCGACGACGAGTCCGTGCTCGCCCTCGGCTTCTTCGGCGTGCTGCTCGGCACGATGTGTGTGATCACGCTGGGCGTGATGACCATCGCCTCGGAGTACAGCACGGGCATGATCCGTACGACGCTGACCGCGTGCCCCAGCCGGGTCCGGGTACTGGCCGCCAAGGCGATCGTCTTCTTCGTCCTGGTCTTCGTGATCACGGCTGTGACCACGATGACCGTGGCCGCGCTCCAGACCTCGATCGTGGACACCGCCTCGCCCGACGCCGCGGCCTGGTTCCGGGCGACGGTCGGCATCAGTCTCTATCTGGCCACGCTCGGACTGCTGGCCATGGCCGTCGGCGCGCTGGTCCGGCACTCGGCGGGCGCGATCACCGTGATGATCGGTGTGGTCCTGCTGCCGCTGGTGCTGGCCATGTTCATGTTCTCGGACTCGCTCAACGGACTGCGTGACTCGCTGTTCGAGTACTCGATCCCCAACCAGCTCTCGGTCTTCTACACCGACAGGGCGGGCATCGCGAGCACGTCGGGCCCTCGTGGCTGGGAACCGCTGTGGATCCTGCTGGTGGTGACGGCCGTCGCGATGGCCGGCGCGTGCTTCGCCCTCGACAGACGCGACGTCTGAAGACGTCTGGAGACGTCCGGAGCGGGAAGCCTGGAGCGGAACCAGGACAGGCCCGGCCAGGAACTCGCCAGTAGTTGCTAGGGTCTTTCGTTTGGATCAGGCTGGGTGGGGGAGCGCCCGCCGCGGGAGCGGCTGAT
>NZ_FMDK01000844.1 GCF_900091995.1 Streptomyces sp. MnatMP-M17 | reverse complement strand
AGCAGCCGGGCGGCCCGGCGCCGCTCCGCGCCCGCGCAGGCCACGACCTCCTCCGCGACCCGGGCCATCTCCTGCGGCCCCTTGAGCCAGCGCTGCCCACCGTCCAGCCGCCGCCGGTCGACCGGCCGCAGCAGCCGGGCCGCGTCCAGCACGTCGGCGAGACGGTGCTGACCGGGGTCGGCATACCGGACGGCGTTGCTGAGCACGGCGGTGACCCCGGTACGGTCGGCGAGCGCGAGAGTACGGGCGGCCAGCCGCAGCGACCCCGGGCCTGTACCCGGCCGCCCGAGGGACACCGCTTCCAGACGTACACCGTCCCCGAACAGCTCCCACCAGGGTCGTAGCAACTGCTCGGCGGCATCCGGGCGGCCCGCCGCCAGAGCCCGCGCAGGCTCGGAGAGCGGACCGAGCAGCACCGTCAGGCCCGGGCCGGCATGCGCGCGCAGCGCGTCCCAGGACACCCGGACGGGAGCGCCCCCGCCGGCGGTGCCGACATGGGCGGCCGACGTGATCCGGCACAGCCGCGCCCAGCCTTCACCGTCCCGGGCGAGCAGCACGAACCGCAGCGGCGGCTCGACAATGTGCGCCCCGCCGCGGACCGGAGCCCGACGGCGCTTCTCCGGAGACGGGGGCGCAATCGGCTCAACGGCCAGATCGATCCCGAAGACCGGCCTGACGCCGGTCTCCCGGCACGCCTCGGCGAACCGCACGGCCCCGGTCACGGTGTCCCGGTCGGTCAGCGCCAGCGCCTCCATCCCCCGCTCGGCGGCCCGTTCCACGAGCTGCTCGGGGTGGGCGGCGCCGTACCGCTCGGAGTAACCGGACGCGGCATGCAGATGGACGAAGCCCGCCATGCCACACCTCCATCACTCCACCCCTTTTCAGCCATCCACCCCACACACTACTAGTACACTCGTTCGATTAGTCTAACGCGGTAACCGCAGGTCAGCGACTCGAACGCGCAGGTGAAGGCGTGCGGACACCGAAACGCAAGCCGCGGACACGCTCCGGAGGATGCGAACTTTCGGCCATCTCCCCGAGTCCGCAGGCCACTTCCCCGACCGCCTCCTCCGGCAGCCCCACGGCGTGACTGTCATCACAGTCGCACCGGGGCGGCGGATCGGCTCTTCGGATGACAACGGCAGATGGGTCTGTTCCCGGATCTCCCAGAACCGCGATTGGACAAACAGGTGTCCGGCCCGAGTGCGTTCGGGGGTGGGCACCGCCACGGTGCTCCGGTGCGGCGAACCGACGGACACGGGCCGGTGCGGTTCCGTCAGCTCCGGCAGCCGCTCCAGGATCGCGGTCCGGATCAGAGGCTCCGGCGACCGGGCGAGTGTGCGGGCGACCTGGGAGAGCAGGTCCGTACCCGGTACGCCGTACTCCGCCGCCGTCCAGTCGAGCTCGTGGACCTGGTGTGCGATGAAGGGCGCCCGAAGATCTTCAGGGTGTCCGTGCCGATCCGCGTCGGCGCGCGCCGGCAAGAAGCGCGCCGGTCGGACCGACATCCTGCGCGACCCGGCCAAGAAGGCCGACCGGCGTCTGAAGGGGCTGCGCCGTCGCCGCCCGGCAGGGTGGGCCGCGGGGGCGGGGCCGTTCGTGTCCAGGATGCGTGGCTGCCCGTGGGCCGCTCGGGGGCGATGAGCGAGGAGGCTGCCAGCGGGGGAAGGGCGTCAGCCTTCGCGGCGGGGGAGCATGGCCAGGGCCTGGGAGCGCTGTGCGACGAGGTCGTCGTAGGTGCCGTCGCGCTCGGCCCAGCGGTGCATGAGGACGCCCTTCACGAGGATCTCGTGAGGGGTGGGGTCCTGCGAGAGCAGGTGCATGACCTCGGTGGCGAAGTCGTCGAGCGGCAGCGCGTGCGGGTTCACCTTCTCCTGACCTGCTGTGGCGACGGCCGGGGGGACGAGCTCGACGACGCCGACACCGGTGCCGTCGAGCTGCGCGCGCAGTGCTTCGGAGTAGGCGTGCACCGCGGCCTTCGAGGCGGCATAGCTGGGCATGGGCGGGAACGGCAGGAAGGCGATTCCGGAGGTGACGGTGATGAAGGTGCCGGCGCCCCGCTGGACCAGGTGGGGGGTGAAGGCGTCGATGACCCGGATGGTGCCGAGCAGGTTGGTGTCGATCGTCGTCTCTGCCGCCTCGAAGTGCGCGGGGTCGCGCAGGTCCTCCAGGAGCATGACCCCCGACATGGTCACCACGGTGTCCAGCTCGGGGTACCGGGCGAGCACGGCATCACGAGAAGATGCGACGGAGGCACTGTCCGTGACGTCGATACCGAACGTGCCGAAACCTTCCCCGTCGAGTTCCGAGAGTGCCTGTGGGCTGCGGCCGCCAACGGCCACGGTGCTGCCCGCTGCGGCGAACCGGCGGGCCAGCTCTCGCCCGATACCCGAGGTCCCGCCGACGATGAGAACGGTGCGGCTGGAGAGATCCACGAGATCTTCCCTTCAGTCCAGGGCGCCGACGGCGTTCAGGCCCGCGGCGCAGACAGTGATGTTCTCTGTCTCTTCCGAAACGGTGTCACCGCAGTCTTGACGGCATTTGCTGGGTGTGGCAGGGCCCCCGTCTTCCCTGGTCCTGCCAGGGCCCCCTCTGAGACACGCGCGCCGCATTACGGTGTCGGTATGAAGGATGAGGAATCCGGCAACCGGCTGGGCGGCTACCTTCGTGCCCGGCGTGAGCTGGTCTCCCCGGCGCAGGCAGGACTCCCGCCCGGCGGCAACCGCCGCGTGCCCGGCCTGCGCCGTGAGGAAGTCGCCCTGCTCGCCGGAATCAGTCCCGACTACTACCTGCGCCTGGAACGGGGCCGTGACAAGAACCCCTCACCCCAGGTGCTCGAATCACTCGCGCGCGTCCTGCGGCTCGACGACATCGAGCGGACGTATCTGCTCGGCCTCGCGGCGGCACGCCCCAGGGCGCCACGCCGCAAGCGGCCCGAGCACGTACCGGCGCGGGTGCACGAGCTGCTCGCCCACCTTCAGATCCCCGCGTTCGTCGAAGGGCGCGCGTTCGATGTCCTGGCCTCCAACCCCATGGCCGTCGCGCTCTCCCCCCGGCTGCGGCCCGGCCAGAACCGGCTGCGTTCTCTCCTCCTTGATCCTGAGGAACAGGCCTTCCACCAGGACTGGACGAAAGCCACCGCCGATTTCATCGCCGCCCTTCGCACCACCATCGGGGACGACACCGACAACCCCCGGTTCGTCGAGCTCGTCGGAGAACTCGCACTGTCCAGTCAGCGGTTCCGTACCCTGTGGGCCCGCCACGACGTCCGCGGTCTCGACGGAGGCACGACCACGGTCCACCACCCCCTCGTCGGTGAACTACACCTCCACCGGGACAAACTCCCCATCGACGACGTCATCCTCGTCGTCTACTACCCCGACAAGGACAACGACAGCGACGAGAAACTACGGCTCCTCGCCGCACTCTCACACACCGAGTCCGCCAGCACAGCGCACAACAGGCCGACGGACATCCCGCACCCGAAGACACCTTGACGAACACGCGCCGTCCCGGCGTCGCAGCCAGAACGCGCGCCACGGGCTCCGTTGCCTGCGAGATCGGCCCGGGCCCTGAGGTTGGTCACCGCCGTATCGGACAGTCCGACAGTGCCGGGGCCGAGGCGGCTCAAGGCCGTGGCCACGGTCGCGGCCTGCCCGACCTCCGCGCCACCCTCGCCACGTGAACCCACCCCACTACAACGCACCACGCAACTGTCATTGACCGGACTCCGCGTTCGGCCACCGCCACGAGCACAAAGACTCAATATCGAGAGGTCCTCCGACCTGCGGAAACGCAGGTCGGAGGACCTCTTCGTGTTTGTGGGGGTTATGGGCCGCGGGCGGGCGTATGACGGGTGTTACGGGTGTGGTTGGACCGTACGAGTGGTGTTCATCCGAAGAGCTGCGCGAGAACGGCGTCGCTCCGTGGATTTTCGAGATGCGTACACATCATGAGGAAGGTATGTAGATCGCCCAACCCGAAAGCGAGGGGTCATGGCCGCCTTCAAGGTCAAGAAACTGTGGACCGTCTTCATCACCGCGTTCTTCGCGGTGCTTGCCTCCCTGGGGCTGACCAGCCCGGCCGCGGCTGCCGGCAGTGC
>NZ_FMDK01000845.1 GCF_900091995.1 Streptomyces sp. MnatMP-M17 | reverse complement strand
AATCGGCGGGCGGGCGGCGCCCGCTCCGGTGGCGAGCACGACGCGGTCGGCGCTCAGCAGGGTGCCGTCCGACAGTTCGAGCTTGCCCTCGCCGGGCCGCAGCGCGGTGACGACAGTGCGGTTGACCAGGCGCACGCGCTGGTCGTCGTACCATGACGGTGGCTGGAGCGCGATCTGCTCCCGGGTCTTGGTGCCGGACAGGAAGTCCTTCGACAGCGGGGGCCGGTCGTAGGGGAACTCACCACCGTCCACGAGCGTCACCTCACCGTCGAAGCCCTGGGAGCGCAGCGCGGCGGCGGTGCTGACACCCGCGACGCCGCCGCCCGCGATGACCACCCTCGTACTCACGGCGCCTCACCGGGGAAGAGCCAGATCTCGCCGTCGCGGACCTCGACGCGGTGCGGGCAGGTGTTCTTGGACGCCGGCAGGCCCTGGACCTCGCCGCTTTTGAGGCAGAACTTGCTGGAGTGCAGGGGGCATTCGACGAAGCCGTCCTCCACCCAGCCCTCGGCCAGCGAGGCGGTCTCGTGGGTACAGGTGTCGTCGAGCGCGTAGACGGTGTCGTCGGTGTCGCGCAGCAGGGCGATGTTGTCGTCGGTGCCGGTGAGCGCTTTGTCGACGGCGATGCCCTCGCCCTGGGGGATGTCGTCCAGGGACGCGACGCGGATGCCGTCACTCATGCTTGCTCCTCGTGCCATGCGGGGGTGTTCATCAGCTCGCGCCAGCGGCCGTAGAAGGCCCGTCCGGCGGCGTCGCTGTACAGCTCGCTGGTGGTTCCGGGGTGGCGGCCGTCCTCACGCTCGGAGTCGAGGCCCATCTGGTAGTTGAGGGGGACGCCGTTGGTGATGAAGCCGTGCGCGACGGCCTGCACCTCGCTCCAGTTCTCGCCGTCGTCCTGCTCGAAAATCCCGCTGGGCCCGAACGTGCGCAGGTTGTAGAGGCGTTGGGCCTCACGCACGTCCTCGGGCATGGACTTGTCGACGATCGTCCAGGCCCACACCTCCATCCGGTCCGGTCCCTTGGGGTGCCAGATGCGGATGGAGCCGTTGACCGGGAGGTAGGAGAAGTTGGGGAAGACGGTGGCGTGGCCGGTGGTGAGGGGGCCTTCGACGCGGGCGTCTCCCAGGCGCTCGCGCAGGGCGTCATAGTCCGTCCACTTGTGGACCGTCTGGGCGTCGAAGCGGTTCCTGGGGTGGACGGGGAAGCCGGCGCCGTTGCCGCGCGTGTCGGAGTACTGGCGGCCGGTGCGGTGTACGACCTCGTCGCTGGGCTTCTTGCCGGACGGCGCCAGCACCATGAGCGCGGAGGCGTGGCTCATGTTCACGTGGTACCAGTCGGTGGCGAACTGCTCGGCAGCCAGTTTCCAGTTGCCCTCCAGCACCCACTTGTGCACACCGCCGACGACCACCGTGCCCTCCTCGTCGTGGTCGAGCATGGCGTCCATGTACCAGGCCATGTCGCCCAGTGACTCGCGCAGCGGCAGGGGCTCCGGGTTCCAGGTGCCGAAGACCAGCCCGTGGTAAGTCTCAACGTGCGGCACCTCGATCAGACCCCAGCGCCGCTCGTCGAAGTCGCTCGGGTAGCCGTCCTTGTTCGGCACGCTCACCAGGGAGCCGTCGAGGTTGAACGACCAGCCGTGGTAGGTACACGTGAAGTTGCGGGTCGTGCCGAAGTCGGCACGGCACACGCGGGCGCCCCGATGACGACAGGAGTTGACGTAGGCGCGGATACGGCGTTCGCGATCGAGAGTGACGATGACCGGGTCCTCGCCCATGTACGTGGTGAAGAAGTCGCCCGGCTTGTGGAACTGGTCTGTGTGAGCCAGGAAAAGCCAGCTCGGCGCGAAGACGCGGCGCAGCTCCTGCTTGTACAGGTCCTGGTCGGTGAAGATCACGCGGTCCAGCAGCCCGCCCTCGGTGTCGACGAGCCCGGAGACGTCAGTGGTGTGAACCAGGCCGGCCGGGCGCCGCAAGGCCCCGCGCGGGGCCGGGGTGGCCGCACCCTGGGGTTCGATCGTCGAGGTCATGCTCTCAGGCAACAACAGCAGGTCAGGAGCTTCCATCCCTCGTTCCGCAGAACGGCACACGCGCTGTCGACAGGCGGCAGGGCGGGGCGAACGTGAAGCCATGCTTGCTGTAACCGCCGTCTCCCAGAGCGCGAGCGACCCGCTGGCCGGCCTTGTGCTCGGAGACGTTCCCAAGCCCGAGCCCCGTCCTGGCTGGTCCCTGGTCCGCGTGGTCGCTTCGTCGCTGAACATGCACGATCTGTGGACGCTGCGCGGCGTGGGGCATCCGCCCAAGCGACTGCCGATCGTCCTCGGCTGCGACGCCGCCGGCTACGACGAAGACGGCAACGAGGTCCTCGTGCACCCCGTGATCGCCAGCGCGGACGCTGGTCTGGGGGACGAGACCCTCGACCCGGGCCGTGCCTTGTTGTCGGAGCAGCACAACGGGGCCTTCGCCGAGTACCTGTCAGTGCCCACTCGCAACCTGATCCCGAAGCCGTCATGGCTGTCGTTCGACGAGGCCGCCTGCCTGCCGGTCGCCTGGGGCACCGCCTACCGGATGCTCTTCACCCAGGCCGAAATCCGGGCCGGCGACCGTGTCCTGGTGCAAGGCGCGGGCGGGGGCGTTGCCTCGGCCGCCATCAAACTCGCAGTCGCAGCCGGTGCCGTCGTGTATGCCACGAGCCGCAGCGAGGAGAAGCGTGAGCGGGCACTCTCCTGGGGTGCTCGTGCCGCTGTGGCCACCGGTGAACGGCTGCCCGAACGGGTGGACGTGGTGATCGAGACGGTCGGTGAGGCGACCTGGTCCCATTCGCTGAAGTCGCTCAGGCCCGGCGGCACGATCGTCATCGCGGGGGCGACCAGCGGCACGAACCCGCCTGCCGACCTGGGCCGCGTCTTCTATCTCCAGCAGCGCATCCTCGGCTCGACCGGCTGCACCCGCAGCGAACTGGTGTCCTTGCTGAAGCTGATGGACGCCACCGGCTTGCGCCCGGTCATCGACCGCACACTGCCGCTCACGGAGATCCACAAGGGCTTCCAGCTCATGATCGACGGGCGGCTGGCCGGAAAGCTCGTCGTCCACCCGTCGGGAGGAACCTCGTGAACGCTGCCGCCGTCGGCCTGTCCCATTCCCCGCTGATCGGGACGAACGATCCCGCGCCCGACGTCCTCGCAGCGGTTGACGAAGCCGTCGAAGGAGCGCGGTCCTTCATCCGGGACTTCGACCCCGAACTGGTTGTCCTCTACGCCCCGGACCACTACAACGGCTTCTTCTACAAGGAGATGCCCCCGTTCTGCCTGGCGACCGAGGCACATGCCGTCGGTGACTTCGGCTCCGCCGCCGGCCCGCTTTCCGTGGACACCGAGGCGGCCCGCGCACTGGCACGGGGAGTTCTCGACCGTGGGGTCGACCTGACCACCTCGGCCCGGATGACCGTCGACCACGGCTTCGTGCAGCCGCTGGAAGTCCTGTTTGCCGGCATCGACAAGATCCCTGTCGTGCCCGTCTTCATCAATGGTGTCGCCACGCCGCTCGGCCCTGTCAGTCGAATCCGCGCCTTGGGGACCGCGATCGGCGAGGCGGCAAAGGAACTCGATCGCAGGGTGCTCTTCCTCGCGTCCGGCGGACTCTCCCACGACCCACCCGTCCCCGTCCTGGACGGTGCGCCGCCGAGCGTCGCCGACGCCCTGATCGAGGGCCACCCGCCCACTGCCGCGCAACGGGCCAGGGGCGAGCAGCGGGTCATCCAGGCGGGCCGTGACTACGCCGCCGGGTCGAGTTCGATGACCCCGCTCAATCCCGAGTGGGACAACCTGGTCCTCGACACCCTCGCGGAGAACACGCTGTCCGACGTCGACGCCTGGAACACCGAGTGGATGGGTGCCGAGGGGGGTGGCTCCGCACACGAAGTACGTACCTGGATCGCCGCGTTCGCCTCGCTCGCGGCCGCCGGTGACTACCGCTTCACCTCCCGCTTCTACCGGCCGATTCCGGAATGGATCGCCGGATTCGCTGTCGTGACCGCGCAGTTGGAGGCCGGACGATGACCGCGAGCGAGCATGACCGGTCGCCGCTGTCAGGCTGATGGAAACGGTCGCGCCCGAGCTTGTCCAGGGCGACGTGACGGAGCCCGGCCCGGGCATAGTTCCAGCTCCACCGGGCGAAACGTGCAGCAGGACGTGAGCCAGGGTCTTTCGTTTGGATCTGGCTGGATCAGGGAGCGGGGTCTGGTGCCGTGGATCGCAAGGCGGAGGAGGGAGCCCACGCGGA
>NZ_FMDK01000992.1 GCF_900091995.1 Streptomyces sp. MnatMP-M17 | reverse complement strand
CGGGCGGTCTTCTCCTCGGCGCGCGGCAGCGAGTCCGTCGCGGCGGCCGTGGCGAGGACACTCGCGAACAGCAATGTCAGGGCGGCCCCGCGGCGGAGACCGCGGGATCTATGGTGCGACTCGGAACCCGACATGGCGTTGAGTCTAGGACAACACCGGACAGCCCAAGGGAGCTTGCCCCGACGCGGCCAGGGGCGCTTGTCACACCCTGAGGTACTTGCGCAGCGCGAGGAAAGCGGCCACGGCGGGCATCAGCAGACCGATCGCGAGCACCAGCGGAAGCTTGGCGAGCACGGCGTCCCAGCCGATGAAGTTGACGAGCTGCATCTTCTCGGCGAGCGCGAGACCGTTGTCGATCAGGAAATAGCGGCCCAGCAGCAGCATGACGCAGGCGACCGTCCCGCCGATCAGCCCGGCGAACGCCGCCTCCATGATGAACGGCATCTGGATGTAGAAGCTGGAGGCGCCCACCAGCCGCATGATTCCCGTCTCACGGCGGCGGCTGAACGCCGACACCCGTACGGTGTTGACGATCAGCATCAGGGCGATGACCAGCATGAGCAGCATCACCCAGATCGCGACCCAGTTCATACCGTTCATCAGGTCGAAGAGATTCTGGAGGATGTCCCGCTGGTCCTGGACGGATTCCACACCGTCCCGGCCCGCGAAGGCAGTCGCGACGACCTTGTACTTCTCGGGATCCTCAAGCTTGACCCGGAAGGACTCGGGCATCTGGTCCGGAGTGATCGAGCCGGCGATCGGGGAATCGCCGTACTTCTCCTTGTAGTGCTTGTACGCCTCGTCGGCCGTCTCGTAATGGACCGTCTCGACGATGTCCATCTTCTTCAGATCGGTCTCGATCTGCTTCCGCTGCTCACCTGTGACCGCGCCCTTGACGCACTTGGGAGCGGTCGCCGCGTCGTTCTTGTTGCAGAGGAAGATGGAGACATTGACCTTGTCGTACCAGTAGTCCTTCATCACGCTGACCTGGTCGCGCATGAGCAGCGCGCCGCCGAACAGGGCCAGCGAGAGGGCTACGGAGACGATGACGGCGAAGGTCATCGTGAGATTGCGACGGAGACCGACGCCGATCTCCGACAGGACGAACTGGGCGCGCATGGCGTCCTTTCAGCTTTCGATTCAGCTTTCGGTGCTCGGTGCCGGCAGCCGCTCAGTGCCGCCGGACACCCGTGCTGGCAGCCACTCAGTGCTGGTAGCCGTAGACGCCGCGTGCCTGGTCGCGCACCAGCCGGCCCTTTTCCAGCTCGATGACGCGCTTGCGCATCTGGTCGACGATGTTCTGGTCGTGGGTCGCCATCACGACGGTGGTGCCGGTGCGGTTGATACGGTCCAGCAGCTTCATGATGCCGACGGAGGTCTGCGGGTCCAGGTTGCCGGTCGGCTCGTCCGCGATCAGCAGCAGCGGACGGTTGACGAAGGCCCGCGCGATCGCGACGCGCTGCTGCTCACCGCCGGAGAGCTCACCGGGCATCCGGTCCTCCTTGCCGCCGAGACCGACGAGGTCGAGGACCTGGGGGACGGACTTGCGGATCTCGCCGCGGGACTTGCCGATGACCTCCTGGGCGAAGGCCACGTTCTCGGCGACGGTCTTGTTCGGCAGCAGCCGGAAGTCCTGGAACACGGTGCCGAGCTGGCGGCGCATCTGCGGCACCTTCCAGTTGGACAGGCGCGCGAGGTCCTTGCCGAGGACATGCACCATGCCGTGGCTGGTGCGCTCCTCGCGCAGGAGCAGTCTCAGGAAGGTCGACTTGCCGGAACCGGAGGAGCCGACCAGGAAGACGAACTCTCCCTTCTCGATTTCGAGGGAGACATCGCGCAGGGCCGGGCGGTTCTGCTTCGGATAGGTCTTGGAGACATTGTCGAATCGGATCACGGGATGCACCACGCACGGTCGGCCGGGAGATACGGGAGTACGGGAGTGGGTGTGGGGAGTGAGGGAGTAGGTGAGCGAGACCTTACGCGAAGCGGACAGGGCCGCGCAGTCCGCGTCCGGGGTTGGGGCAGGAGGGGCGGTGGTGGTACGTCCGGTCTTGCGGCGCTTTATCACGGATGCGCCGTGGCCGCCAGCAGTGGTGGGCCCGCCGGAATGCCGTCGGCCGAGCCGAAAACGCCGGGAACTGGCACAGTGGGTCGGGGAACGGTCGTGTTTCCCGGAGCGTTGAGCGGAGTGAACACTGGCTGCGGCTCCGCCGCGCGGTGAGGAGGAATGCGCATGACCTACGACCGATTGGTGTGCGCCAACTGCGCGGGGCCCGTCAGCGAGGGCCGATGCCGCGTCTGCCGCGCCAACAGGGAGCGGCTTCAGCAGCAGGGCCCCTTGGGCGGCCTGAGCCCGGTGGCTCTGCTGACGCTGCTCGTCCTGCTGGTGGCGGCGGTGGCGCTGGTCGCCGCCCACCAGCCCGCCTGAGCGCGGCAGGGCGCGGCTCGGACGGCACG
>NZ_FMDK01000846.1 GCF_900091995.1 Streptomyces sp. MnatMP-M17 | reverse complement strand
CGGTGCGGCGGTCGGCAGACGGGGAAGCCGCGGCGGCACCGCCGCCTCGACCTCCGCACGCCGCCCCACCGCCGACAGCGACAGCGCCCGCATGATGGAACTCGTCGAGCGCGCCCAGGCCGGTGAGGCCGAGGCCTTCGGCCGGCTGTACGACCAGTACAGCGACACCGTCTACCGCTACATCTACTACCGCGTGGGCGGAAAGGCGACCGCGGAGGACCTCACCAGCGAGACGTTCCTGCGCGCCCTGCGCCGTATCTCCACCTTCACCTACCAAGGGCGCGACTTCGGCGCCTGGCTGGTCACCATCGCCCGCAATCTGGTCGCAGACCACTTCAAGTCGAGCCGCTTCCGACTGGAAGTGACCACGGGCGAAATGCTCGACGCCAACGAGGTCGAGCGCAGCCCGGAGGACTCTGTCCTGGAGTCCCTCTCGAACGCGGCGCTGCTGGAAGCCGTACGGAAACTCAATCCGCAGCAGCAGGAGTGCGTCACCCTGCGCTTCCTCCAGGGCCTCTCGGTCGCGGAGACGGCCCGTGTCATGGGCAAGAACGAAGGAGCGATCAAGACATTGCAGTACCGAGCCGTCCGTACGCTGGCCCGGCTCCTCCCGGAAGACGCCCGCTGACCGCCGCCGTCCCTCCGCGCGCCCGCCGCCCTCTCCCCCCACCTCGTACCGCCACCCCGCGCGCCGCGCCCTCCACGGACACTCCCTCGTACACCCTCCGTGCCTCTCACCACGGCCTCAACTCACCGTCGGTGACGCCTCGATGACGCACTGGTCGGATCATCCTTCGCGCGTAACCCAAGTGCCGCGCCGCTCGTTGTGCGGGTGCAGGCTCCCTGCGGTCACGCCATGCCCGCAGCCACTCACTCACTTGTGTGGATGTGCTCAAGGCGTGCAACCTTCCGGACCCCCAGGGGAGTCGATCGTCATGACGAGAGGAGGTGCCGCCAGTGATCGCGAACGTTTCGGCACACCGGCGGGCGAACGCCTTCGCCCAGGCCCTGGAAGACCAGACGGTCCAGGGCGCGGCGGCCGGACAACAGCCCGCCGAGTCGGCCGAACCGGCCGAACAGCGGCGGCTGTTGGCTCTGGCGAAGGGCCTCGGCGAGCTGCCGAAACCCACGCTGGACCCCGAGGTCAAAGTGGTGCAGCGAGCCCAGCTCGTGGCAGCCATGGAGGCCATGCTGCTGGAGGGCACAGCTGCCGGGGGGGTGTCTCCGGGCCCTACGGTGCCTGAGCAGCGGACCTCCGGCCGGGGCGCCCACCGGGCCTCCCGGCTCCGGAGACTGCGCCCGAGATCCCGCTGGTCCAAGGGCCTCGCGGCCGGCGGGCTCACGGTCGGCGTGGCAGCGGGCGCGTTCGGCGGAGTGGCGGCGGCCAGTTCCGACGCCCTGCCCGGCGACTCGCTGTACGGGCTGAAGCGCGGCATGGAGGACTTCAAGCTCAATCTGGCGGACGGCGAGTCCGACCGCGGCGAACTCTATCTCGACCATGCCTCGACCCGGCTCAGCGAAGCCAGGCGGCTGATGGAGCGAGGCCGCTCCGGCCAGCTCGACCATGAATCCATGACCGAGATCCGGCGCACTCTGAGCGGAATGAAGCACGACGCGTCGGAGGGCCATCGCCTGCTCCACCAGGCATACGAACGGGACGGCTCGCTCGGCCCGATCGCCACGCTCTCCTCGTTCTCGTCCTCGCACCGCAAGACCTGGAACGGACTGCGCGAACGGCTGCCCGTCCAGCTCACGGATGTCAGCGACGAAGTGAGCTCGGTGTTCGACGCCATAGACGAAGAGGTCGCACCGCTCCAGTCGCTGCTGCCGCGCGCCCCGGAGAAACACCGGGACACCACCACCCGTCCCGGCGCCACACAGGACTCCACCGACACGGGCCGGCCGGACCGTCCCTCACCCAGCTCACCGAGTACGGACGGAGGCGCCTCGCACCCGAGCGATCAGCCGCACCCGCCGGGCCGGCACTCGGAGAGCGAGTCCGAGGAAGGTCTGCTCGGCGGTGGTACGGGCGGACTGTTCGACCCGCCGCAGAACAGCGCCACCCCGTCGCCGTCCGAGAACCAGAACGGCGCCGAGCGTCCAGGACCTGATGTCACGATCCCGCCTCTGCTGCCGGATCTGCTGCCAGGCCTGGGCATCAGGGCGGAGGACGCGGAGTGATTCAGGCGGTATGAGTCAGGCGCGGTGCTCCCGAAAGGGACCACCGCGCCTGACGCCCGCCGTCGCCGAGCCCACTGCCCGTCAGAAGAACACCGAGCGCCGCTGCACCAGCAGCTTGTAGAGCGTGTGCTGGATCTGCTCGCGGACCTGATCCGTCAGATTGAACATCAGCATCGGATCCTCCGCCGCCTCCGGCGGATAGCCGTCCGTCGGAATCGGCTCGCCGAACTGGATCGTCCACTTCGTCGGCAGCGGCAGCAGTCCCAAGGGCCCCAGCCACGGAAACGTCGGCGTGACCGGGAAGTACGGAATGCCCAGCAGCCGCGCCAGCGTCCGCGAGTTGCCGATCATCGGATAGATCTCCTCCGCGCCCACGATCGAGCAGGGCACGATCGGCACTCCCGCCCGCAGCGCCGTCGAGACGAATCCGCCGCGGCCGAAACGCTGGAGCTTGTAGCGCTCACCGAACGGCTTTCCGATGCCCTTGAAGCCCTCCGGCATCACCCCGACGACCTCACCGCGCTGCAACAGCCGCTCCGCATCCTCCGCACATGCCAGCGTGTGCCCGGCCTTCCGCGCCAGCTCGTTGAAGACAGGCAGCATGAAGACCAGATCGGCGGCGAGCAGCCGCAGATGCCGCTCCGCCGGATGGTTGTCATGGACGGCGACCTGCATCATCAGTCCGTCCAGCGGCAGCGTCCCGGAGTGATTGGCCACCACGAGCGCCCCGCCGTCCGACGGGATGTTCTCGATGCCCTTCACCTCGACGCGGAAGTAGTTCTCGTACAGCGGCCGGATCAGCGACATCAGGACCTGGTCGGTGAGTTCCTTGTCATAGCCGAACTCGTCGACCTCGTACTCGCCCGTGAGCCGTCGGCGCAGAAACGCCAGCCCGCCCGCGATCCGCCGCTCCCAGCCGCTCCCGCTCCCGCCGTCCTGCTCCTCCGGATCCCCCGGCTCCGGCTCTCCCGCGTCCCGCTCGGGAACGGGCTTCAGCGGACCGGAGCCCGAGCCCGGCGCGGCTCCCTGCGAGCGCTTCGCGGCGCCGTCCTTGGCGTGCTGCCGCCGGCCGCCCGCGGAGCCACGCCTCGACCTCGGTTCATCACCGAAGGGGATGACCTTGGCATCAGCCATGTCAGATGCGCTCCTTGCTGACGAGAGTGGAGAGCCGGTCCACGGTACGGGCCACGGCCTCGGGCGGCAGCAGCCCGGCGCCCCGGCTCCGGGCGAAGTCCGTGAAGGCCTCCGCGGTCGAGTACGTCGGCACAAAACCCAGTGTCTCGCGCATCTGGTCCGTGCTGACCACCCGGCCATGGGTCAGCAGCCTGATCTGCTCCGGCGAGAAATCCGTCATCCCGACCGTACGCAGCGCCGTGCCGACCCAGGTCACCGCGGGCAGCGGCACGGGCACCGTGGGCCGCCCCAGCCGCCGGGAACACTGCGACAGCAGCAGCACGCCCTCGCCGGCGACATTGAAGGTCCCGCTGTTGAGCGTGGAGCGCCGCGGCTCGTCCGAGGCGATCATCAGCACATCGATGACATCGTCCTCATGGACGAACTGGAGCCGCGGGTCATAACCGAAAACCGTCGGCAGAACCGGCAGTGACAAATACTCGGCGAGCGGAGAATCCGCCGCGGGACCAAGGATGTTCGCGAAGCGCAGTACACAGACCGCCACATCGGGCCTGCGCCGCGCGAAGCCCCGAACATACCCTTCGACCTCCACCGCGTCCTTGGCGAAGCCGCCGCTCGGCAGCGACTTGGGCGGAGTGGTCTCGGTGAAAACCGCCGGATCGCGAGGCGCGGATCCATACACACTCGTACTGGACTTGACGACGAGCCGTTTCACGGACGGCGACTTCTGACAGGCACCGAGAAGCTGCATCGTGCCGATGACATTGGTCTCCTTGACCGCGGCCCGGCCGCCCGTGCCCAGCGGAGTACCCGTCACATCCATATGTACGACCGTGTCCACGGCATGCTCGGCCAGCACGCGCGCGATGGCGGGCCGGCGGATATCGGCACGGACGAATTCCGCGTCGCCGAGCTGGTGCGCGGGAGCCACAGCGTCCACGGCGATCACCCGGTCGACACCGGGATCGCGTTGAACACGCCGTACGAAACGGCCGCCGAGCTGCCGGGCCGCTCCCGTCACCAGCACGACCTTGCCCACCATCAGCGCCTTCCCCTGAAAAAGTCTCCCTACGCGTCACCGTAGCCGGTCGTTGTTGCGCGACGGTGACCGTACGACGCGTCGCACCGCACTTTTACCGGTACCGGCAAACACCGAAGCCCTCCCACCATGTCGGTGGAAGGGCCGCGAATGCACGAACAGCGCCGCTTACTTCTTGTTGCGACGCTGAACGCGGGTGCGCTTGAGCAGCTTGCGGTGCTTCTTCTTGGCCATCCGCTTGCGCCGCTTCTTGATAACAGAGCCCACGACTACCCTCGCTCACTTCTCTTCACTCGGTGCGGGGCGTCTGGGCCCACACGACCTACGTCGGCCTAGCCTACCCGTCGCCGAGTGAGGGACGTAATCCGAGGGACGCCCTAGGCCGACTCAACCCCCACAAAGGACTCGCGGAGATACTCGTGAACCGCTTGCTCCGGAACCCGGAATGACCTGCCCACCCGGATCGCCGGCAGATGACCGCTGTGCACCAAGCGGTACACGGTCATCTTCGACACTCGCATCACCGAGGCGACTTCCGCCACGGTAAGGAACTTGACCTCGTTGAGAGGCCTCTCGCTGCCAGCAGCCATGACCCACCTGTACCTTCCGCACCCGACGGCCACCGGCTTCCCCTCCGGTAACTCTTCGTCGCTGTGCGCTCACATCCAGACTAGGGGCGGGTGATGCGAGTGGGGAAGAGGAGCAGCCTCCGGCCGCCTACTGTGACAGACACGCTCGATTGAGTACATAGCGCGTCAGCGGCAGGTAGTAAGAAGGCCGTGCGGTGCCGGCAAGTGGAACGGCTACGGACACGCGCCCCTCGGCCTCCCCCACGAACAGCGCGGGATCGTCGGTGTCACCGGGCCCGATGGCCTCAATGCCCAGCTGACCTGCTCCGCAGACCCAGCCGTGGTCTCCGACGACCAGCCCGGGAAGCGGCCCGCCGGACTCCGCCAGACTCTCCAGAGCCGCCCGAACCGGCAGCGGCGAGTGGGTATGTGCGCCCGGCTCACGCCCTGCACACCGCACGCCGGGTTCCCGCACCAGCGCGACGCCCCGTACGTAGTCGAGGTTGCACGTGCGTACGCCGAACCGGGTCGTTATGTCGATACATCGCCCCTGCGCCGGAGTGAGTACGAGACATCCCGCCGCCGACAAAGCGTCTGCCAGCGCTGCGTAGAAACCGAGCAGCCGGTGCGGATGTCCCGTCCCGAGCAGCACCGGAGCACCGCGCGCCACGGCCACGCGCAGCCGCTCGGCGAACGCGTCCAGCGCGCTCAGCGTCCGCTCCGGGTCGATCACATCGCTGCCCGTCACCTGACCGGGATCGCGCGAAACTCCGCACCGGTCGGCCATGAGACCGAGCAACTCCCGTTCATCCCATGTCCGTTCGGGATCGAGTCCGAGCATGACCCGTGGATCGCGGGCGGCGAAGAGACGGTAGCTGCGCAGACTGTCCTCGCGCGAGGTGGCCACGGGACCGGCCGGCCCGGCCGCCAGCAGATGCGCCCGCAGCGCTCCGGTGCTCAACACCCTCCCGATGCTTCCGCCTCGGGCACCCGCCCGGGGCCGGAACCCCGGATTCACCGCACAGTTGGCCTAACGGACGGCCTGCCGGGCAGCCTCAGGCCAGCAGCCCCCGCAGCGGGAACACCGCCTTCCGCGTCGCCAGGATCGACTGGTCCAGCCGGTCCGCCGGATCGTACCCGTCCTCCCACGACTGCCAGCTCGGTGTCCGCCCGTCCGTCATCCGTCCCGGACCCAACTGCCGTGTCCGCGCGTACACCTCGCTCTTCCACGCCTCCGGCACCACCGACTCCGGCTCGACCGGCGCGTGCCCGGCGATCCCCACAAGATGGGTCCAGGACCGCGGCACCACATCCACCACCGCGTAACCGCCACCGCCGAGCGCCACCCACCGCCCGCCGTCGACATACTCGTGTGCCAGCTCATGACAGGACGCCTGCACCGCACGCTGCGCGTCGAGCGACACCGCGAGATGCGCCAGCGGATCGTCGAAGTGCGTGTCCGCGCCGTGCTGGGTCACCAGAGCCTCCGGCCGGAAGTCCGCCAGCAGCTCGGGCACCACCGAATGGAACGCCCGCAGCCAGCCCTCGTCGCCTGTCCCGGCCGGCAGCGCCACATTCACCGCGCTGCCCGCGCCCGCACCGCCGCCGGTCTCCTCCGGCCAGCCCGTCTGCGGAAAGAGCGTCCGCGGATGCTCGTGCAGCGAGATCGTCAGCACTCGCGGATCCTCCCAGAACGCCGTCTGGACACCGTCCCCGTGGTGCACATCCACATCGATGTACGCGACACGCTCCGCGCCCAGCTCCAGCAGCCGGGCGACCGCCAGCGCCGCGTCGTTGTAGATGCAGAAGCCGGACGCCGACCCGGGCATCGCGTGGTGCAGCCCGCCCGCGAAGTTCACCGCGTGCGCGACCTCGCCGTCCCAGACCGCCTCCGCCGCACCGACCGACAGCCCGGCGATCAGCGCCGACGCCTCGTGCATCCCCGCGAAGGCCGGATCGTCCATCGTGCCGAGGCCGTACGAACCGTCGGCGGCACGCGGATCCAGCGAGACCCGCCGTACGGCGTCCACATACTCCTGGTGGTGGACGAGCCGCAGTGTCGAGTCGCCGGCCGCGGGCGCGGCCCTCACCTCCACCGCTCTGTCGAGCCCGTAGGCCCGTACCAATCCCATGGTCAACGAGAGCCGTACCGGATCCATCGGATGGCTGGACCCGAAGTCGTATCCCGTAACCGCGTCATCCCACATCAACCGTGCGCGACCGCTCATGCCCGCCACCGTATCGGGCCGGATCCGTCCCGAACGAGCGGGCGTACACCAGTGTCACCAGAACCATGACCATCGGGACGAGCATCGCGCCACGGTAGTTCCACGCGTCCCCGAGCGCTCCCACCAGCGGCGATCCGATCAGAAAGCCCACGTAGTTGAAGACATTGAGCCGTGCGACCGCGCTGTCGCTGGAGGCGGGAAACAGTCGTCCGGCCGCCGCGAACGTCTGCGGCACGATCACACACAGCCCGAGCCCCAGCATCGTGAACCCGAGGATGCCCACCCACGCGCCGGAAGCCAGCGCCACCACCGCGAAGCCGGCGCCCGCCAGCAGAGTCCCGCACCGCACAACGGCCACCGGCCCGAACCGCCGTACGCCCAGATCCCCGACGGCACGTCCCAGCAGTGTGGTGACCATATAGGCGTTGTACGGAACGGTCGCCAGCTCCTCCGAACTGCTCAGCACGTCCTGAAGGTACTTGGCGCTCCAGTTCGACACCGTGGAGTCGCCAATATACGCGAAGGCCATCACCAGACAGAGCGGCAGCAGCAACTTGAACACCACTGGTTTCTCAGCGGTGTTGGGCTCCTGGCCTGCGACCGGCTCCTGGTGGTCAACGGACTTCCGGGTGGTGTCCGCGTACCAACGGCTTCCGAGCAGAGCGGCCGGCAGCACCACGGCCACCACCGGCAGATACGAGACCAGCAACGACAGATCCCAGTGGGCGCCGGCCCAGGCCAGCGAGGCTCCGGCGATACCGCCGAGGCTGTACACGGCATGGAAACCGAGCATGATGCTGCGCCCGTACGCCCGCTGAAGGCTGACGCCGAGCATGTTCATGGACGCGTCCAGCGCACCGACCGCGAGCCCGAACGCCGCCAGGGCGAGGGCGAGCTGCCACATCGCGTCACCCGCTCCGACACCGAGCAGCGCCAGCAGCACGACTGGCTGAGCCCAGCGCAGCACCACCCTCGGCCGCACCCGGGCGACCAGTTTCTCGGTGACGACGCTGCCGACACCGGCGAGGACGGGAACAGCGGCGAGAAAGGCGGGAAGGAGACCGTCGGAGACTCCGTACCGGTCCTGGATGGCGGGGATACGCGTGGCGAGCAGCGCAAAGGTCACTCCCTGAGCGAAGAAACTCAGCGCCAGGGAGACACGACCGTGCCGCAATCGAGCGTCTGGCGCGTCCGCCGCATCTGTCATGGCCGGACAGCGTAGGGCGATCCGCTACCTATGGGTAGATGGATCACACAACGGATCAGGCAGCAGTTCGGGCAACGGATCAGCTGGCGGACCGACCGAGCAGTCCCAGCAGTTCAGCCATGGTGGAGAAGTACGCGGTGGCGCCCGCGAGTTTCTCGGCCGGAGTCATCGCCGTGAACGCGTAGACATCCATCCCGGCCGCCCTGGCCGCAGCGACACCGAGAGGACTGTCCTCCACGACGGCGCAGCGCTCGGGAGCGACTCCCATTCGCTCGGCGGCATGAAAAAAGAGATCAGGCGCCGGCTTGCCCTGTCCGACGTCCTGGGCACTGAAAATGACATGGTCCTCGAACCACCGGTCAAGCCCGGTCTTACGATGGCCCACCCGGATGCGTTCATGGCTCCCTGATGAAGCGACGCAGTACGGCACACCGTCGGCGGCCAGCTTCCCCAGTATCTCGGCCACGCCTTCGACCGGCTCCAACTCCCGCTCGAAGGCGGCGAAGACACGGGCGTGCAGGGTGTCGTCAAAGTCCGCGGGAAGACGTCGGCCTGTCCGCTCTTCGATGAGATCGTGGACGCGATGCACGGCAGCTCCCATGTAATCGCGGAGGGAGTCCTCGTACGACGTGGGATGGCCCAACTCGGTGAGATAGGCGGCCAGGATGGTGTTGGAGAGTGGCTCACTGTCGACAAGGACACCGTCATTGTCAAAAATGATCAGTTCGTAGCGCATACTTCGACCTTAGACGCCCCTAAACGCAGAAATGCCCCGCGCCAGATACCTGGCACAGGGCATTCCCACAATGATTGTTCGGCGGCGTCCTACTCTCCCACAGGGTCCCCCCTGCAGTACCATCGGCGCTGTG
>NZ_FMDK01000847.1 GCF_900091995.1 Streptomyces sp. MnatMP-M17 | reverse complement strand
GGCCGGACACCGGCCGCCGCCCGGTCCACGGCCGCTGCCCAGGCGGCTGGTGCTCGCGGACCACCAGGACTCCTTCGTACACACCCTGGCCGACTACTTCCGGCAGGCCGGCGCGGACGTCCGTACGCTGCGCGCGCCGCTCGGCGGCCAGGTGCTGGCGGACGAGCGGCCGGACCTGCTGGTCCTGTCACCGGGACCTGGCCGGCCGGCCGACTTCGGCATGTCGGCAACGCTCGGTGCGGCGCTGGGGCTGGGCATCCCGGTCTTCGGCGTGTGCCTGGGACTCCAGGCGGTCGTCGAGTACTTCGGCGGCACGCTCTCCCTGCTGCCGCAGCCGGTGCACGGCAAGACCTCTTGGATCAATGTCACGGGCGGCAGGCTGCTCGCGGAGCTGCCGAAACGGTTCGCCGCCGGGCGGTACCACTCGATCTTCGCGGCGCAGGTGCCCGAGTGTCTGGAGGTCACCGCCACCACGGACGAGGGAGTGGTCATGGCGGTGGAGCACCGGAGTCTGCCGGTCGCCGCCGTCCAGTTTCACCCGGAGTCGATCCTGACCCTGCGCGGCGGAGTCGGACACGGGATAGTCGAGGCGGTGCTGCGTGGTCTTCTCGCGAACTGACGGCGTTACGGCGCGGGGCGCCGCGCGGCGCCCCGCGGCGGTCCTGCTCCGCCCGGGCGAGCCGGTGCCCGGCCGGTATCTGATCAGCGCCGACCGGGTCTGGGACGGTGTCGCGCCCGAACCGGTCCGGGACGGCTTCCTGCTGGTGGAGGGCGCACGGATCGGCGCGGTGGGACGGCAGGCGGACCTCGGTGGCGGCCTGGACACCGTGCCGCGCCTGGATCTGCCCGGAGCGACCGTGCTCCCGGGGCTGATCGACTGTCATGTGCACATGGCGCTGTCCGGCTCGGCCACACCGGTGCGCGACTTCAAGCGGGAGGCGCGCGCCGGAGCGGCGGCACTGGCCGTACGGGCCGTACAGAACCTCCGCCTCGCGGCCGAGGCGGGCGTCACGACGGTGCGCGATCTCGGAACGCCGAACGAGGTGGCCTTCCCGCTGCGCGCCGCCGTGGCCGAAGGCCGGATCCCGGGGCCGCGGGTGCTGACGAGCGGCCGGCCGATCACGGTCACGGGCGGCCACTGCCACTGGTTCAGCCACGAGTGCGACTCGCCCGCCGAGATCCGGGTCGCCGTCAGACGCCAGGTCCGGGACGGCGCCGACTGGATCAAACTGATGCTCAGCGGCGGCAATCTGACGCCCAGGACCAATCCCGGCCGGCCCCAGTACAGCGAGGAGGAGGTGCGGGCCTGTGTCGAGGAGAGCGAGCGGCTCGGGGTGCCGGTCTCGGCGCACGCCTACGATCCGGTCAGCATCCGGCGGGCGGTCGACGCGGGTGTGCGCACCATCGAGCACTGCCTGTTCGAGACGGCGGACGGGATCGCCTATGATCCCGCGACCGCGATTCAGATGGCCGCCCGCGGTATCGCGTTCGTACCCACGATCAGCGGTGCCTTCCTGCGGATGCGGACCGCCGGGCCCGAAGGACCGGAGGGGCCGGATCTCGTCGCGCCGCGCTTTCGCGAGCGGCGGACACAGATCCGCGAGGTCTTCCAGCGCATGGTCGCGGCCGGCGTGCCGATGGTCGCCGGATCGGACGCGGGCGTGCCGCAGCGCGCGTTCGACGGTTTTCCGGCGGATCTCGCCGCCCTCGTCGGCCCTGACGGCATGGGACTCACCTGCCGCCAGGCGCTGGTGGCCGCGACCTCCGCGGCGGCGGAGCGGCTCGGCGTGGACGACACGGGCGTGCTGGCGCCGGGCCGGCGCGCGG
>NZ_FMDK01000849.1 GCF_900091995.1 Streptomyces sp. MnatMP-M17 | reverse complement strand
TAGTGTCGGAGTGTGAGTAGCAGCGAAGAGAGCATCCGACTGGCGGCGGGCGACGCCGAGTTGACCATCACTCCGGAGAACGGCTGCCGGATCGGCAGCCTGCGGATCGGCGGGACCGAACTGCTGCGTCAGGGCGAGCGGTACGGCTGCTTCCCGATGGTGCCGTGGTGCGGGCGGATCGAGAACGGGCAGTTCCGCAACGGCGGTGTGGTCCATCAGATGCCCCTCAACTCCCCGCCCCACGCGATCCATGGCACCGGCCGGAACACGGCCTGGCGTACGGCCCGGGTGGGCGGGAGCGAGGCGGCGTTCACCTATGACCTGGTCGATCCCTGGCCGTACAGCGGCCGGGTCACCCAGACCTTCGAGCTGACCGAGGAGGGGCTGTCGCTGGCGCTGGGCGTGGAGACGTACGACACCTCCTTTCCTGCCCAGGCCGGCTGGCACCCGTGGTTCCTGCGCAATCTGGGCGGGAGCGACGTACGTATCGACTTCGCGCCCGACTGGCAGGAGGAGCGCGGCAGCGACCATCTGCCCACCGGCCGCCGGGTGACACCGCGCCCGGGTCCCTGGGACGACTGCTTCGGGATGCCCGACGGTGTGGATGTGACGCTCACCTGGCCGGACGAGCTGGAGCTGAAGGTCACGAGCCGGGCCGAGTGGGTCGTGGTCTACGACGAGCAGGCCGAGGCGGTCTGTGTGGAGCCGCAGTCGGGCCCGCCGAACGGGCTCAACACCATGCCGCGGCTGGTCACTCCCGTCGAGCCGCTGGAGATCACGGCGAACTGGAACTGGCGGCGGCTCTGACGGGCGGCGGCTGTGAACTGGCGGCGGCTCTGACGGGCCCGGCCGGGGTGACCGCATAAGCTCGGGGCCATGACTGACGCACGGGCTGAGCTGCAGCAACTGATCAAGGACAAGGCCGTGGTCCACGGCAAGGTGATCCTTTCCTCGGGTCGTGAGGCCGACTGGTATATCGACCTCCGCCGGATCACCCTGGACGGTCATGCCGCGCCGCTGGTCGGTCAGGTCATGCTCGATACCACCGCCGAGCTGGACTTCGACTGTGTGGGCGGGCTGACCCTGGGCGCCGATCCGGTGGCCACGGCGATGTTGCATGCCTCGGCCGCGCGCGGAAAGTGGCTGGACGCGTTTGTCGTCCGTAAGGCCCAGAAGACGCACGGCCTTCAGCGCCGGATCGAGGGCACGGAGGTGAAGGGCCGCCGCTGTCTGGTGGTCGAGGACACCTCGACCACGGGCGGTTCTCCGCTGACGGCCGTGGAGGCGGTACGGGAGGCCGGCGGCGAGGTCGTCGCGGTCGCGGTCATCGTGGAGCGAGGTGCGGCTCCTGCCATCGCCGAGGCGGGACTTCCGTATATCGCTGTCTATGGGACGGACGAGCTGGGTCTGTCCTGAGCTGGGCCCGGTCTGGGCTGAGCCTGACCTGAGTCCGGCTCTGAGCTGGGCATTTGGCGCGGCGCTGGGTGTTTCACGTGAAACACCCAGCGCCGCGTCGCGGTACGGGCCGTGGTACAGAAGGTCTCGCGGATG
>NZ_FMDK01000970.1 GCF_900091995.1 Streptomyces sp. MnatMP-M17 | reverse complement strand
GGTCAGGGGTGTCAGCGGCGGCGTTGGGACTGCCCGTTGCGCTGGCTGTCGCGTGCGAGGCGCTGGTGGTGGCGTTCGCGGCGGAGGCGTGCGGCGCGGTCCGAGGCGCTCTCGCGGTCGGCGTAGCGGGTTTCGGCGAGGCGCCGGTCGCGGGCGGTGAGCCAGTCGAGGAAGGCCATCAGTGCCGCCTCGTGGTGTTCTGGCGGTCCATGGTCTGTCGGACGTCGGCGGCGCTGTCGTAGTCGGCGGTGCAGGTGGCTACGGTCGCGGGCTGGGCGAGGATCTGGCTGGGGCGCGGCGTACGGTCCGGCTCGGGCTGCTGCGCCGGGCTGGGCTGGGGGGTGGGCTGATCGGTACGGTGGTCCACGGCTGTTCCTCCTGGTGATGCAGGTGGATGGCTGGCCCGGCCGGAGTTCCCGCTCCGGCCGGGCCGTTCTGTTGGTGACGAGAACGACCGTAGCACTTGTTTGCGTCAACGCAAATAAGTTGTGAGAGGATGGGGCCATGCCCAGCTCCCCGAACGAGGGCGAGCGCGCGCCGGAGGTGCCGAAGTTGGTGACGATTCCAGAGATGCCCGAGCTCCTCGAAGCGGCGGGCTTGAAGAAGGTCGGCCCTGCGCGCATCCGCCAGTTGGCCGCTGAGGATGAGGACTGGCCCAAGCCGGTCTTCGAGCGGGGGCGCACGCGCATCTTCGACTGGGGCGCGGTGGAGCGGTACTTCCGAGGCCGCACCACGCGCCAAGGGGAGCGCACCGACCTGAAGTCGAAGGAGTGACCCCGATGGCTACACCGTTGTGGCTGAGCCCCGCGCCGCCCCGCGAGGAGGACTCGTGGCCGCGCTGCGTTGACTGCGGCACGCAGTATCCGCCGGACTGGCCGGAGCTGCGGTGGCACCTCGTCCACCACTGCGGTCGTCCAGAGATCGAGGAGTGTCCGGGTGGCGAATGTCTATGTCTGGCTCCGCTGGAGGTGGTGCAGCACTGGTGTGAGGCATGCGACGGAGAGGACCCGCGCGCCTGCCCGGAGTGGCGGCTGTAGCTGCCCGTACGACGTCGGCCCCCACCCGGATCGCCCGGGGTGGGGGCCTTCTCGTTCGGGCCGACTATCGAAGACGCAGCACCTGTGAGTGACCGCCTCTGAAACCCTTTAAATCCGGTGAGCAGCACGTCCAGACCGACAGGAGATCCGATCATGGCCGCTACGCCCGCCCGTGCCGCTGACCCCCGCGATCTGTACATCGCGGACCTGCGGGCCGCGCTCACCGCCGCGAAGGCGCTGGTCGCCTTCGCGGCCGGACAGGCGGCGGCCACCGACCCTGAGTACTCCGCACGGCTGATGGCCGCCGCAGGGGGTATGGACGACGTCCTGAGCCGTACCGCCCCTGAGTGACCGGCTAGGGCTCGGGTTTGCAGACGTCGCACGGCTCGGCGCGCCCGCGTGCGATCAGGTCGGCGGCCTGCTCGCGGCTCGCCGCGCCGAGATGCCCGGAGGGCACCCAGCAGCCCGCCTCGTGGACGACTGCATGACCGGCAGGGAATGTCTGGAGGACCCAGCCCGTGGCGCCGGCCCGGTCGGTGACCACCTGGCTGTAGTCCTCGCCAGCGATGGGGTGGACGAGGCCGGACGGTAGCTCGACGGTGACCTGGTACTGCCACCGGCCGTCCGCGTCCCTGCGGCGTGCGTGGAGGCGCCCCTCGGTCACGCGTCCCCCGGGGAGGGTGACGGTCACGCGCGGGGCCAGGTGTCCGGTCACATGTTCGATGGTAGCCGCGTCCGGAATGGCCGCCTCCGGGGCGCTACGCCCATTGCGCACGACCGCCCGGGCGGTACCACGGCCGGGCAGTGGTTCGGGGGCGGCCGGGTGCCGCGGCGCGCTCCCGTGCGCCCTCCCAGGCTCAGGCCAGGGCCGCGATGATGCCGTCATGGCTGACAACGGACCGGTGTTCTACGACCTGCAGCTCCACAAGGGGTTGACCGTCAACGGGGTGGAGGTCGCATGTCCAGGCTGTGGCGCCACTGAGGAGCTGACTGTGTTCGGGCATCAGGGTGGCCCGGCCACGTTCATGTGTGCGTGTCGAAACCAGTTTCAGACACCGCATATGGATCCCGTGGAGCTGATGGCGCTTCTCATCAGCCAGCCTGGGGCGGGACTGGAGGTGCGTCCGGGGTCGTCGGGCTGAGGCCGGGTGACGTCGGGTTGCGTGATCGCCCGCCCCAGCTGTATTCAAGGGCGGGCGATCGTGTCTCCGGGGCCACTGCCACCGTGGGGAGGGTCCAGTTACCTGGCTCCGGCCTGGTGCTTGTCGTCTGGATGTTTTGACGCCCCGTCGCCCGTGGTGGGCGGCGGGGCGTCTGTGCAACGTCATCATCGCCGCGTGTCCTCAGTGTTGACGGGGCCAGAGCGTGCACCAGCCGTGCGCGAGTGTTTGGGATTTCACGCTCCCCGCAACGCTGCGTGGCAACACGATGTGCTTGGAGGCGCGGTCAGGCGCTGGGGCGAACGACGCCCCGGAGCATCCAGTGATCGCTGAGACGGCCGAAATCGTAGGACCGCGACCCAACATAGATGGGGCGGCCTTGCTCCAGGTCCCAGCCGTAGTCGCTGAAGAAGATGTAGTCGAGCTTCGCGCCGGCTACGTTGCGGCAGCCTTTGAGGAACCAGGGGCCGGTGGTGGTGCACTTTTCGTCCGAATCGGCTTCGAAGTTGCCGACTTCGAGGGGCTTGATCTCCTTGTCGCTGGGTTTGAGGTTGAAGTCCCCGCCGATGATGGTGCGGTACCTGCCGTTCTGCCAGGCCCGCGCCTGATCTCGGAAGTCCTTGGCGGATGCTTTGCGCATTGCCTTGGACGGGTCGGCATTCTCGTTGGCGAAATGGCTGGTGCAGGCGAGCAGTTTGTTTCCGCGGTCCTGGATGCACGCGGCGCCCTGCGTGTGCCTTCCGCCGGCCTCGGACGTACTGCGGAAGGTCATGTCCCAGCCGGGTTTTCCCTGGCCATCGTTGACTATGTCGCTGCCCGGAAGCTTCTTCATTGCGATGGCGACGCCTGCTTCACCCTTGCCGCTCCTTGGGCACCTGACCGGTGTGCCTGTTCCGATTCCCTTGGCGGTGCGGTGTCGTACGACCCACTCGCTGGAAGTTCTGCGGTTCAGCTCGCCTTGGAGCGGTTTGGAATGCAGGCTTTCACAGGTCTCTTGGATCATTACGATCGCGATCGATTTGTCTTTCTGCACGCGGTTGACGAGTTCGTTGATCTTGCCACTGTTCGTGCCTGGACAGCTGTTGTCGGCATCGGGCTTGAGGGCCCCGCAGATGTTCCAGGTCAGTACGCTGACCCTGGACGGCAGGCTGCGCGGAGCAACATCCGCAGCCTTCGTCGAGGGCGAGGTGGCCAGCGCGATGGCTGGCTGTACTGGTATGAGTGTCATGGCGGCCGCTGTGATCGCCCCGCCTAAGATCTTTCCCTGTCGGCTTCCTCTCACATTTCCCCCTGTTTTGACGTGCGAACGCGAAAACGGATTCCCAGATTCCTATATCTGGACCGTTCGCGAAGCGCATGGGTTCTGCTCCCGTCGCCAACGGGAGCAACTGTGAGAATTTCTAGAGGGCCTAATTGTCAGGAACAAGTAGCGATTGCGCCAACCCTTTCCGTGTCGCATGTAGATGGGGTTCATCGGCCCGCAAGCGGCGGTGGTCTCAAGTGTCGCCTCGAAGGCGGCCGACACGCGGATGGTGTCCTGTGGGCGGGCAGCGGCCGTCAGTACCCACGGTTCTCCGGGTTGGTGTGAGTCATGGAGTAGGCCCCTTGGTGCAGTCGGGGTGGTGTACGTACAGGTGTCCGGGCCGCCACCAGCCGGGGCAGCACGCGTAGCGGACGGCCGCGCGCAGCAT
>NZ_FMDK01000850.1 GCF_900091995.1 Streptomyces sp. MnatMP-M17 | reverse complement strand
GCCGGCCGCCGCGGCACCGGCCGCCGCCGCGCCCACGGGCGCTTCGCCGCGCCGCTCGATCGCCTGCTGGTACAGCCGGCCCGCGCGGTACGAGGAGCGCACCAGCGGTCCCGACATCACACCGGAGAAGCCGATCTCCTCGGCCTCCTCCTTCAACTCCACGAACTCGTGGGGCTTCACCCAGCGCTCGACCGGGTGGTGCCGTACGGACGGGCGCAGATACTGCGTGATCGTGATCAGCTCGCAGCCCGCCTCGTGCAGATGCCGCAGCGCCTCGCTGACCTCCGCGCGCTCCTCGCCCATGCCCAGGATCAGATTGGACTTGGTGACCAGACCCGCCTCACGGGCGCGCGTGATCACCTCCAGCGAACGCTCGTAACGGAAGCCGGGCCTGATGCGCTTGAAGATGCGCGGCACGGTCTCGACGTTGTGCGCCAGCACCTCGGGACGGGACGAGAAGACCTCGGCGAGCTGCTCGGGCACCGCGTTGAAGTCCGGGATCAGCAGCTCGACCTTCGTACGGCCCGCCTCGCGCTCCGCTGTCTGGGCGTGGATCTGGCGCACGGTCTCCGCGTACAGCCAGGCACCGCCGTCGGCCAGGTCGTCACGGGCGACACCGGTGATCGTGGCGTAGTTCAGATCCATGGTGACGACGGACTCGCCCACCCGGCGCGGTTCGTCGCGGTCCAGGGCGGCCGGCTTGCCCGTGTCGATCTGGCAGAAGTCACAGCGCCGTGTGCACTGGTCGCCGCCGATGAGGAAGGTCGCCTCGCGGTCCTCCCAGCATTCGAAGATGTTGGGACAGCCCGCCTCCTGGCAGACCGTGTGCAGCCCTTCGCTCTTCACGAGCTTCTGGAGCTGCTGGTACTCGGGTCCCATTTTCGCCCGGGTCTTGATCCACTCGGGCTTGCGCTCGATGGGAGTCTGGCTGTTCCGGACCTCCAGACGCAGCATCTTGCGTCCGTCGGGTGCGACAGCGGACACGTCCGGCACCTCTCTCTGCTGGCGCGGCATTCGATTCTTCGGCGAACACCAGGTTACGCCCGATATTTGCGTGGCATTACGTAGGGCCAACCCATGGCCAGAAGGGCGCATTCCCATGCGGCACCCGCACAAGACAGCACCTACGCGCTTGCGACCTACGCGCTCGCGCGCTCGATCTCGCGCGGCTTGAGCTCCGCGCCCTCCAGCACGTCCCGCAGATGTTTCTCCACCACCGGAAGGACCTCCGCGATCGTGATGTCCCGGCCCAGTTCGTTCGAGAGCGAGGTGACGCCCGCGTCCCGGATCCCGCACGGCACGATCCGGTCGAACCAGGTGTTGTCCGGATTCACATTCAGCGCGAAGCCGTGCATGGTCACGCCCTTGGCGACCCGGATACCGATCGCCGCCAGCTTCCGGTCCTCCCGGCGCTGGCCGGCGTTGGACGGCGCGTACTCGGGACCGTTCAGCCGCGGATCGAACTCCTCGTCCGCCAGCCGCGGATCGAAGTCCAGCGACAGACCGCCGAGCGCGGGACGCTCGTGCACCGGATCGCCGAGCACCCATACACCGCTGCGGCCCTCGACGCGGGTGGTCTCCAGGCCGAACTCCGCGACCGTACGGATCAGCGCCTCTTCGAGACGGCGGACATGCGCCACCACATCGACGGGACGCGGCAGTTTGAGGATCGGATAGCCGACGAGCTGGCCGGGACCGTGCCAGGTGATCTTCCCGCCGCGGTCCACATCGACGACGGGAGTGCCGTCGAGCGGGCGCTCGCTGTCGGCCGTACGCCGTCCGGCCGTATAGACCGGCGGATGCTCCAGCAGCAGACAGGTGTCGGGAATCTCGTCCGCGAACCGGGCCGCGTGGACCCGGCGCTGCTCCTGCCATGCCTCCCGGTACTCGACGGCCTGCCCGCCGAATCCCAGTCGGACGTACCGCAGCTCACTCACGGCAGCCTCCTCAGAACCTTCATGGTGCACGTGTCGCGCCCTCGCCACTGTACGGCGGCTCCCGGCGGCGCGGCCGGGCAGGTGGTTCCGGGCCCTCGTACGCGACGTCTCGGCCCCGCCCCGACCTCTGCCCCGGCCCCCGCCCCGGCGGCCTCCACAGGTACTCCCGTCAGCGAGGCCCTTGATCCTCACACGATCGGATGAATGTGGCGCCAAGGTCATGGCGGAGACGTTCACTACCGCTAAATTCGCGCCGTTCCATGTGGGCTGCTCCCCGGGCCCGGAAGGCAGGAGACCGTAGAGCTGATGTCGGAACGACCTCCGCAGCGCATCCCCAACCGCCAGCTCGCCGCGCTCATCGCGGAAGCCGGATTCTCCAACGCAGGTCTCGCCCGCCGGGTGGATCAGCTCGGTCTCGAACACGGCCTGGATCTGCGGTACGACAAGACGTCGGTGACGCGCTGGCTGCGCGGACAGCAGCCCCGTGGCACCACTCCCGCGCTGATCGCCGAGGTGTTCACCCGCCGTCTCGGCCGTCGGCTCTCCGCGCAGGATCTGGGGCTGGACGCCTGTGCGCCGGTCTACGCGGGCCTTGAATTCGCGTCCTCGCCCGAGGAGGCCGTCGACATCGTCGGCGGGCTGTGGCGCAAGGACTCCGGCAGCCACTCCGAGCTGCGCAAGATCGCGTTCACTCCGGCCGGACTGGTCGTTCCCAGCCGCGACTGGCTGATCGGACGCGCGGACGAACGGGTCGGCCATCCCGGCCTCGAAACGCACGCTACGCATACTGTCGGTCGCGCTCACGAGAACGGCGGCGGCCATGAGGCCCGCGGTCAGGAGCTCCGAGGTCAGGAGGTCCGGGATCACGACAGCGGCGGCCAGGAAGCCGTCGCCCGCGTGCCCGCGCAAGGCTGGCCCGCCACCGTTCCCAAACCGCGTACC
This sequence comes from Streptomyces sp. MnatMP-M17, assembly GCF_900091995.1. Taxonomy (GTDB): domain Bacteria; phylum Actinomycetota; class Actinomycetes; order Streptomycetales; family Streptomycetaceae; genus Streptomyces. The sequence continues at coordinate 1,660 of NZ_FMDK01000850.1, read as the reverse complement.
GAACGCGCGGCGGGCCAGCGGGTCTCCCTGGGCGATGTGGCCGCCCTGCGCTCCGTCGGCGATCTCTTCTGCGCCCTCGACCAGACCTACGGCGGAGGCCATGCCCGGCAGGCGCTCGTCCGCTATCTGGAGCATGAGGCGGAGCCGATGCTGCGCGGACTGTACGGCGAGACCACCGGCCGTCGGCTGTTCGCCGCGGCGGCCCATCTGACCAGGCTGGCGGGCTGGACCTCGTACGACATCGCCGCGCATGGCCTCGCCCAGCGCTACTTCGTCCAGGCGTTACGGCTCTCCCAGGCGGCCGGGGACCGCGCCTACGGCTCGTACGTCCTGATCACCATGAGCCGTCAGGCCGTCTATCTCGGCCACGGCCGGGAGGCGGTTCAGCTCGCGCGCGTGGCCCAGCAGGGCGTCGGCGGCTCCGCGCCACCGGTCGTCCAGGCGCTGCTGCACGCCGCCGAGGCGCGCGGGCACGGTGTGCTCGGCGAGGCACGGGCCTGCACCGCCTCGCTCGTACGGTCCGAACGCGCGCTGGAGTCGGCGCGGCCCGGCGACGAGGTACCGCACTGGGCCCGTTTCTTCGACGAGGCACAGCTCTCGGACGAGTTCGGGCACTGCTACCGGGATCTCCAGCAGTACCGCGCCGCCGTACAGCACGCCGAGCGCTCCCTTCAGCTGCGCGCTCCGGCGTACGCCCGCAGCCGGCTCTTCTGCCGGGTGGTGCTCGCCTGCGCCCGGCTCGGTCTCGGTGAGCTGGACCAGGCGTGTCTGCTGGGCGCGGAGGCGGCCAAGCAGTCGACCGAGATGCGGTCGGCGCGGGCGGTGGAGTATGTACGGGACTTCGAACGGCGGCTGGAGCCCTACCGGGACGCGGCGGCCGTACGGAACTACCGCGACCGGATCGCGGCACTCGGCTGACGCCGGACCCTGCGCCGCCGTACCCGTAAGCCCTACGCCGTGTCTGCCACATGGCGTCGTCCGCGCGCAGGGCCAGACGGGATTTGTCGGACACGGCCCGCGCCCGGCCCGCACCCGCACCGCGTCCGACAGCGCACATGAAGCCGGTCCCGTCCGGGGTTGGCCGACGCCGGACGGGACCGGAGCTGGAGCCGCCGCAGCGGGCGTCACGCCACCGCGGGCAGCGGCGCCGTCTCGTACTCCGGGCGTACGCCCAGATCGCGCAGGATCGCGTGGGCGGCGCGGCGGCCCGAGAAGAGCGCGCCCTGGACCGTGCTCGTGTCGCGGTGGTCGCCGCACACATAGAGCCCCGACAACAGCCGCACCGGACGGCGCAGATCGTGCGGCGGCGGCATCGCGGGCACCGCCTCCGGATCGTGGTGGACGGCCAGCAACTCCCAGCCGTCGGTGGGCGTCCCGTACAGCCTCGTGAGATGCGCGCGGACCGAGCGGTCGAGTTCGGCGGCCGGCGGAGGCGTGCCGAGCACCGTCGAGGAGATCAGCGCACGGCCGGCCGGAGCCCGCGAGGGATCGACCGCGCTCATCACGGCGGTGTACGCGACCGGGCCGCCGCCGTCGGCGTCCAGCAGCAGCGCCGGATCGGTCATCGGCGGTACGGGCGCGGTGTGGTGCAGGACCGTCACCGGATGGAAGTCCGGCACCCGCAGCCCCGGCAGCAGCTCGGCAGCGGCCCCCCCCCCCC
>NZ_FMDK01000860.1 GCF_900091995.1 Streptomyces sp. MnatMP-M17 | reverse complement strand
CAGCCGCTACGGCGGCGACAAGTCGAGCTGGTCCTGGGCCGGCGGGCTCATCTGGCTCTGCCCGCAGGAGCGTTGGGACTCGCTCACCTCCGCCATCAAGGAGCGCGCCTGGCCCTTCGAGGGCTGGACGGGCAACAAGCGCGACGAGTGGCGCACGCTCACCGGCGTCGGCCGCGCCCGGCGCGGCGACCGGAGCGTGACCGTACAGGACGCCTCCGCCGCCTCGAAGCTGAAGCGCGGACAGCTCGTGCTGCTCCGGCTCGTGGACGACACGGACCACACCCTCCTGGCGCACATGGCGGGCGGCGGACCGGGCACCGAGGCGTACGACTGGGACGCCATGACCAAGCTGACGTCGTACGTTCCGTACGAGTGGCCGGTACGCGTCATGTCCGTACACGGCAGGAAGGTCACGCTGGAGCGACCGCTCCCGCTGGACGTACGCCCGGAGTGGGACCCGCGCCTGACCACGCTCGTCACACCGCTGACCGGCTCGGGCGTGGAGGGCCTGACGCTGGAGGCGGCCGAGACACCGCAGTCCGCGCATCTGCTGGACAAGGGATACAACGGAGTCGCGTTCCAGTGCGCGTACGACTGCTGGGCCGACGATGTCGTCGTACGCCATGTCGACAACGGCTTCGGACTGATCGCCGCGTCCGCCTGCACCCTGAGCCGTACACGGGTCGCGGGCCGCGGTGCGCACCATCCGTACTACTGCCGCGAGGGCTCGCACGACAACCTGATCGAGGACTTCGCCATCGAGCGCCGCACGGTCCCGGCGCCTGCGGGCACACAGCTCCACGGCATCAATGTCGAGGGCCTGTCCAGCTACAACGTGTGGTCGCGCGGGCTGATGGAGATGGGCACGTTCGACACGCACCGCGGGATGCCGTTCGCCAACGTACGGACGGAGATCACGGTCACCAACGACGGCCGCCACGGCGGCGACGCGATCGCGGGACCGCTGTACGGAGCGCGGTTCACACACTGGAACGTCACCGTCACCAACGAGCGCGCGGGCCTGATCAAGATCGACGAGATCGCTCCGTACAGCGCGACGGCGGGAATCAGCGAGGTCCGCGAGTTCGACCAGATCGACGTACCGGACTTCACGGGCGAGCTGCACACGAGACTGGAGGCGTACGGCCGCCCTGAGGACATCAGACCGCGCAACTTGTACGAGGCGCAGCGCGCGCTGCGACCCTAGGCCGCTGCACGACAGCCAGGCCGGCTGGGTCGGCGACAGGCAGCCCGGATTCAAGAATGAGGTTGGATGGACCCCTCCCCCTGCACACCCTCCCAGGCCGCGGGCCCATAGACGGCTTCGGTAACGGTCGCCTCCTCGTGCCGCGTACGCCGCACGACCAGCGCCCCGCTGTCGTGCAGCAGATACCGATAGCGGATGTCGTCCTCGTCCTCGTACGAGATGACACGATTGGTCGGCTCAAGACCCGGCGGAAGCGCCGCCGGAAGCAAGGTGACATGAACGGTCATGAATCGACTGTACGTCCGGTGCCTGTTCGGTGGGCGTATGCGGGCATTGTTCGCCCGGGCGCCGGGTGGCGGTGGTTCGGCGGGCCCACGAAGATCCGCCGGACAGGGCCCAGGTGTGCCCGTACCCGCTGTACGGCTATACGGCGCCGTGGGCCAGCAGGCTGCGGGCGCAGTCCACGACGGTCTCGCGGGCCGGGCGCGGCTGCCATCCCAGGATGCGGTGCGCCTTGGCCGTGCTGTGGCGGTTGCGGCGTCCCAGGGACGGGGTGATGTCACGCAGTGACGGGTCGCGGAAGCGGGCCGCGAGGCGGACGGCAAAGTCGGGGAGCCGGCGGGTGGAGACCCGCCGGCCGTCCTCGCCCAGCTCCTCCCGGAGGGTCCGGGCCATGTCCAGCATCCAGGTGAACTCGCCGGTGGCGAGGAAGCGTTCACCCGCGGCCTCGGGCGAGGTCATGGCGCGCAGGTGGATGTCGGCGAGGTCCCGGACATCCACGATCTCCAGGCCGATGCGCGGCACGCCGCTCATGCCGCCGGTGAGCATCCGCTGGATGATCCCGACGGAGCCGATGGTGCCGGTGGCCAGGATCGGCCCGAAGACGGCGCCGGGCAGGATCGTGGTGAGTTCGGTGGGGCCGTCGTAACCGGCCATGTAGTCCCAGGCGGCGCGCTCGGCGAGGGTCTTGGAGCGGCGGTACGGGATCAGTGTCGGGTCGTCGGGGTCGGTCCACAGGGTCTCGTCGGTGACGCCCTCGTCGGTGTAGGAGGAGGGGCTCGCGGTGTTCGCCGCGGATGTCATCACCACGCGCCGTACTCCGGCCGCGGTGGCGGCGCGCAGCACGCGCAGGGCCCCGTCGCGTGCGGGGGCGATCATGGCCTCGGAGTTGTCGGCGACGGCGCCGCCCAGGGGTGAGGCGACGTGCAGGACGTGGTCCACGTCCTTGACGGCCGCATCCCAGCCCTCGTCCGCGGTGAGGTCGGCGACCGCGAACTCCAGCCGGCCGTCCGCGTCCACCTGGGTGGCGACGGCGTCGCTCACCGCCTGCTCCTTGGCGCGGCTCCGCACGGTGGTGCGGACGCGGTAGCCGCGTTGCAGCAGCTCGACGACACACCAGCCGGCGACGTAGCCGCTGCCTCCGGTGACCAGAACCGTTTCGGGCACGGCTGTCCTCCATGGAATGTGACAAGATTAAGCGGAAGCCCTTCCGTTACCTCCGTCCGAACGTAACGGAAGCCCTTCCGCTTTGCAACCGGACCGATCGGACCAGCCATGACCCCGCCTTCTCGCCGCGCCACCCGCGCCACCCGCGCCACTCGCACCGACGCGCTGACCAACCGGGCTCGCATCCTCGCCGTCGCGGGCGAAGCCTTCGCCGCGCCTTCAGAGGCCCCGGGTGTGTCGGGTGCCTCGGCCGCCTCGGGTGTGTCGGGTGTCTCCATGACGGCGATCGCCAAACAGGCCGGGGTGGGCGTGGGAACGCTGTACCGGCACTTCCCCACCCGCGAGGCACTGATCGTGGAGCTCTACCACCAAGAGATCCAGAAGGTCATCGACCTCGCCCACACCCTCGCCGCCGACCTGCCCCCGCTCGACGCCCTGCGCCGTTGGTTCGAGGAGGTCGCCCGCTACGGCAAACTCAAATACGGCGTGTCCGAAGTCATCCACGCGGCGACCAACGGCGGACTCGACGACAAGAACTACGAACCCTTCCTGCGGGCCATCGCCGTTCTCCTCGATGCCGGTACGGCGTCGGGAGACCTGAAGCCGGGCATCGAGCCGGAGGACGTACTCCTCCAGCTCAGCGTCCTGTGGCGCATCCCCCCGAGCGACGACGGAGCAGCCCGCGCCGCCCGCGTCCTGGCCCTTATCCTCGACGGCCTGCGCACCAGGCCCACCAAGCCCTGACCCCGCCACCGTCCGACGCTCCCGGCGGCCCAGGGAGATCACCCGGCGAAGGGACCGTGCTCGCTGAGCGGCCCGCGGCCGTCGAGGTAGCCGTACAGGCCGGCGGCCGGGTACTCGATGATGTCGTCGGGCAGCTCATGCACCGAGAACCAGCGGAGCCCGAGACGCTTCTCGGGCTCCCGGTTCTCGGGCTCGCCCTCCCACTCGGTCGCCTCGAAGAAGAACCCGATGCGGCTGAGGTCGGGCGACTGCTGGTGATGCACGGTGTGCACGAGCCGCAACCGCGCGGGATCGACCCGCACCCCGGTCTCTTCGAACAGCTCCCGCGCGGCCCCGGCCCGCAGGGTTTCGCCTTGATCTAGCTTGACTGAGGGCATGTGCCACCGCCCGTACCCGTACGCGCCGCCGCGCTGCGAGAGCAGGAGCTTGTCGCCGTCGCGGAGGAGGATGTGGGTGTCGATGATGGGGGCGGCGATTGCGGGCTGTGCGTTCATAGGAGCCACCGGTTGTGTAAAGACGACGGGCTACCCCCGGCCCGCGGCCGGTATGAGGGGCCGGGGCGGGGGTAGCCCTTGGGCTGTGGCAAGGGTGCACCGGGGTGGTTTTGTGAGGAGGGGCCCCTCGCTGGGTGGCGAGAGGCTCCGGGTGCGGGGGAGTGCTTCAGAGGGCGAAGTGGTCGAACTCGCCTGCTTTGACGCCCTTGATGAAGGCGGCGAACTTGGCTCGGTCGGTTGTGGCGATGGCGTTGGGGGCGTCGCTCTCGCGTATGAGGATCTCGCCGCCCTGTTCGGCTACTTCGACGCACTGCGGTCCGTCGCCGGAGAACGAAGATTTCTGCCAGCGGATCTCTGTGCTCATGCCTTTGTCTCACAGCTCTCGTGCGATGTGATGGATGAAGCTGCGCGACTCATCAGGCTCCAGAGAGGCCTGCTCGGCAAAGTCGAGCAGCGTTCGATTATTCTCCAACTCGGTGACAGCATCAAGGAAGAGACCGCCGTAGCGGCTGTCGATGTGAACGCTGTCGAGCTGCGGGATGGCTCCGCCCGCGTAGAGCACGGTCCGGGTGAGATCGATGAAGTCCTCGTTGGTGAACGGGATGATCCGAAGCATTACCTCCGGCCGCTCGGACATCTTGATGAGGTGATCAAGCTGTTGACGTGCGACCTTTCGTCCGCCGATGCGCATGCGCAGGGCGGCCTCGTGCACGACGGCTTCCACTTCCGGAGGATTCTCGCGGTCAAGGATGGACCGCCGCTTCATGCGGTGCTCCAGCCTTGCTTGCACTTCGTTGGCGGGGAGCTTCGGACGCCCGCTGTCGAACAGTGCCCGAGCGTGATCCTCTGTCTGTAGGACACCCGGGAAAGTAACTGGCTGTAGGTAGCGCAGATATTGCGCGTGGTGCTCCAGCTCGGCGATGTCCAGGAAGCTGGGCGGGAGGACGCCGCGGTACTCGTCCCACCAGTACTGGCCCCGGTGTTCGCGCGCGATCGCGCAGAGCGCCTCGATCAACTCGGCGTCGTCGCAGCCGTAGAAGACCGCCAGCTTGCGGATCCGTTCCTCGCTGATGCCGTTACGGCCCGATTCGATGTGGCTGATTTTGGCTTGATCTGTTGAGAGCAGACCGGCTGCTTCGCGGGCGGTTTTCCCCGCGCGGTCGCGCAGCTTCCGCAGCTCTCCGCCAAGGCGCGCTTGGCGTGCGGTCGGATTGTCCCTTGGCGGCATGTCACCTTCCCCTGTCTGCGGGCAAGTGTTGCGCGTATCGGTGTCACGGGTCCACCCAGTCACTCGTATGAGTGGCACTGTTGCTAGGTGGCATGTATGCCACCTATGGTCATCGCAGCACCCCGTCGCACGTCAGTAAGACCGAAGTGCAGCCGCACGAGCGTGCCTTGAGGCGTGCTCAGATTCGGCGGCCATTGCCACGCATGGCGGGCATCGCGGGTACACACC
>NZ_FMDK01000912.1 GCF_900091995.1 Streptomyces sp. MnatMP-M17 | reverse complement strand
GTCGGCCGCGGGCGCGGCGGGCAGATCGTGCGCGCCCGTGTGGAAGGCCGTCGCCAGTGGTGAGACCGCCTCGGCCTGGACGGCGATCAGCGCGGGCCGTTCGGCGATGAGACCGTGCCCGTACAGCTCCGCGACGGCGAGCGCGGCGCCGAGCAGCAGAGTCCCGTTGCCGACCGGTACGACGATCGCCTCGGGAAGGCGTCCTCCGAGGTCCTCCCACAGCTCGTAGACATAGGTCTTCGTGCCGTGCAGGAAGTACGGGTTGTAGACATGGCTCGCGTAGAACGTGCCCGGTTCGCCGGCGGCGGCGCGGGCGGCCAGGGCGGTGGCCTCGCGGTCGCCGGGTACGCGGACCAGGCGCGCGCCGTGGGCCCGGATCTGCTCGGTCTTCTTCGGCGAGGTCGTCTCCGGCACATACACCGTGCAGGGCAGCCCGGCCCGCGCGCAGTACGCCGCGATCGCCGTGCCCGCGTTGCCGCTGCTGTCCGCGACGACCCGCTCAGGACCGAGCCGCCGCGCCAGCTCGGCGAGCATCACCGCGCCACGGTCCTTGAACGAGAGCGTGGGCATCAGGAAGTCGAGCTTGGCGGAGACGGACGGAGTCAGCGGAACGAGCGGCGTACGGCCCTCGCCGAGGCTGGTGACGGGCGCGGAGAGCGGCAGCGCCTCCTCGTACCGCCAGAGCGAATTGACGCGACGGGGGAGGGAACTCAGAGCCACTGGCGAGGTGTCGAGGACGAGATCCCACGGCCCTCGGCAGACCGGGCAGCACCAGGCGTACGCGTCGACGGGCGAGCGCGTGCCGTCGACCGGGCAGAGGTAGGCCGGGTAGGTCGTCTCCATGTCCACCAGCATCGCAGCCCAGCAGCATCGCAGTTGGCCGGGCCGGCCCCGGTGGCCGGCCTTTGCCAAACCTCAAGTCATCACTTCGGGTGAAACTCTGGCCCATGCTTGCGGCCAACAACCGACGGTTGCCAGGCTGTTGCTGTCTGTCAACCTGATGGGAGTGCCCGTGGCCTTCGGTGAGCAGCCCGCCTATCTGCGCGTTGCGAGCGATCTCCGTAAGAAGATCGTCAATGGAGTGCTGCCGCCGCACACCCGATTGCCCTCGCAGGCCCGTATCCGCGAGGAGTACGGCGTCTCGGACACGGTCGCGCTGGAGGCGCGCAAGGTGCTGATGGCGGAAGGGCTGGTGGAGGGGCGCTCCGGGTCGGGCACATATGTACGGGAGCGGCCAGTGCCGCGCCGGATCTCCCGCTCCGGGCACCGTCCGCCGTCCGGCTCCAGTCCGTTCCGCCAGGAGCAGGCGGAGACCGGCGCGCGAGGCACCTGGGAGTCCAGGAGCGAGCAGGAGCAGGCCGGAGTCGAGATCGCGCTCCGTCTCGGTATCCAGCCGGGCGAGCCGGTGATGCGTACGCGCTATGTCTTCCGGGACGGCGGCGAGCCGATGATGCTCTCCACCTCCTGGGAGCCGCTGTCGCTCACCGGGCGTACGCCGGTGATGCTGCCCGAGGAGGGACCGCTGGGCGGGCGCGGAGTGGTCGAGCGGATGGCGGCCATCGACCTGGTCGTGGACAACGTGCTGGAGCAGATCGGCGCACGGCCCGGGCTCGCGGAGGAGCTGCTGGCGCTCGGCGGTGTGCCCGGCCATGTGGTGATGGTGCTGGAGCGGACCTATTACGCGTCAGGGCGTGCCGTGGAGACGGCGGATGTGGTCGTCCCGGCCGACCGCTTCCGTATCGCGTACCACCTCTCCGTCAAGTAACCGCTCACCGACCGCTGTTGTCCGGCCGCTCATGCGTGCTCATCCGGGCGCCGCTGTGCGGTAGTCGTGACGGAGAGTCAACTCCCTTTCCGCTGAACACCTCATGTGTCTACTGCATACCGAAGTGCCGTACCGTGTACGCCGGGTCCGGACAACGGCGCACGCCGGCGCGTGCCCTTTTCGGCGCTTTGTTGGCCGGATGCGTACCTCTTCGTGAAATCACGTATCCGCTGAGTGAAGGTCAGGCGTAGGCTCGGGCATATGCGGAGTGCGGTTTCCTGGGAATCTTCAGAGACATGCAGGCCGGTGGCGGGAGGAGCTCGATGAACGACGGCGCGGTCGCGCTCCCATGGCTGGTGATACGGGAGGACGGCAACGGCAACCGCTATCGCGTCGGCAGGTACGCCACCGAGGACGAGGCGCGGAAGATGGCGGACAGCCTCGACGATTCGGGACACAAGCAGCTCTACTGGGTCGAGCACATCGGTCAGACCGCCCACTAGGTCCGGACGGACCGCTCACTGGGCACGTGTCCCGTCCGGTCGGTGCTCGCGTTACGCTCCGGCGCATGAGTGATCGTGTCGTGGTGGCGGGCGCCGTGTGCCACCGGGGCCGGCTGCTGGCCGCCCGCCGTAGTGCGCCTCCCGAGCTGGCCGGACGCTGGGAGCTGCCCGGTGGCAAGCTGGAGCCGGGCGAGAGGCCCGAGCAGGCGCTCGTACGCGAGCTGCGGGAAGAACTCGGCGTGGAGACACGGCCGGTGGAGCGCATCCCCGGCGAGTGGCCGCTGAAGCCCGGCTATGTGCTCCAGGTGTGGACGGCTCGGCTGCTCTCCGGTGAGCCGCTTCCTCTGGAGGACCACGACGAGCTGCGCTGGCTCGGCCCGGACGAGATCCATACGGTGGACTGGCTCGACCAGGACCGCCCGGCCGTGACGGAAGCCGCCCGCCGCCTCCGCGCCGCCTCGCCCGACGCCGTGAACGAGACTCCTTTCCAGTAGTCCTGTCCACCAGGTCCTGCCTCCATGGCCGGCCGCCGGGAGTGTCTACTCCGTTTGTCCCACCGTGCGTCGGGCAGGGCGATAGCCGTCCTGGATATCGGGTATGAGCTGATTAACCCCTCCAAAAGGGATGCGGCCCCTGCCGTCGGTCTTGGGAAGTGATCGGCTTGATCGACACAGAGGACGGCGCAGAGGCCGAGTGGACCTTCCCCGCCGAGCCCGATTCCGTCCATGCCGCCCGTCATGCCGTACGTGACACGCTCCGCACCTGGAAGGTGCTCCCTGCCGTCCGTGATGTGGCGGTCCTGCTGGTCAGCGAGCTGGTGACCAACTCCCTGCGCTATGCCTCAGGACCGATCGGAGTACGCCTCGCCCTCCGCGCCGGAACTTCCGCCGCGACTTCTGCCGGGATTTCCGCCGGGATTTCTACGGCCCGGGAGCGGCCCGCGCTTCTGGTGGAGGTGTCCGATCCTCTCCCGGATCCTCCGACCGAGCGGCCCGCCGGTCCCGACGACGAGGGAGGCCGCGGAATCCAGCTCGTGGCCTGTTCCGCCAAACGCTGGGGCACCCGCCGTGGGAAGACGGGCAAGACCGTGTGGTTCGAGCTGCCTCTGCCTGGTTAGAAGTCTGAAGGGAGAACGATCACGTCGACGCGGCTCAAAAAGAACGAGACCGTGCTGTGATCGTGAACGGCGTGTCGGCCGGGGCCGTAGTGCTGAATACTGCGGACATGGCCGGTCCGGTGCGTGAGCTGGAGGGGACGGTCGCGTGAGCGAGATATCTGGGACGACGGGCGACGTCGTATGGCAGAGCAGTCCGCCCGGCTCGATATACGACTACGTCAGAGTCGCTTCTTTCTCGATCGGCCCGGACGGGCTGGTCGACCAGTGGAGCGAGCGTGCCGCCGAGCTGTTCGGAATCGGTTCGCAGCAGGTCAGAGGCAAGGACCCGGTCGAGGTCTTCATGCCCGCCGATCTGCGCCCGCGCGGTCATCGCCGGCTCAGGGAGATCCTCGACGGCAAGGAATGGACCGGCCTGGTCCCGTTCCGTACCGACGGCGAGCGCGGCGAGCACGGTGGTCGCGGGGAGCACGGGCTCGCCGAGGTCTATGTGATGCCGAGCGAGACGGAGAGTGGCGAACGAGGCGCGCTCTGTATAGTCGTCGACGTCCGCGCGCTGCGCCGGATCGAAACCGACCTCGCCTCCTCGCAGGCCATTTTCGGCCAATCTCCTTTCGGCTTCCTTCTGTTCGGCACCGATCTCAAGGTGCAGCGCGCCAACCAGCGGTTCGCCACCGTTTTCGGCGGTAAGGCGGGCGACCACCGCGGGCGCACCGTGCACGACTATCTCTCCCGTCCCGAGGCCGAGCGGATGACCGCCGCCCTCCAGCGGGTCCTGAAAACCGGCGAGTCCGTCACCGACCTTCAGATCGTCGGCACCCAGCCCGGCGGCAAGGAGCGCCGGCACTGGTCGATCAATCTCTACCGTGTGCACAGCGGATCGGGCCGCCCCATCGGTGTCGCCGGAGTCGGCACCGATGTCACCCGGCGTCATATCGCCGCCCGCGAGGCCGCCAGCGCCCGCCGCAACCTCGCCCTCCTCAACGAGGCCAGTGCCCGGATAGGCAACTCCCTCGATCTGGAGACCACCGCCCGCGAGCTTCTCGACGTGGCCGTTCCGGGCTTCTGCGATCAGGCCGCCGTCGATCTCTACCAGAGCCTGCTCACCGGCGAGGAGGCACCGCCGGGACGGTGGGGCTCCTCCGGCAACGACTCCGGTGGCGGCAGCGCCCGGCTGCGCCGTGTCGCCTTCGCGAGCGCCGTCTCCGACGCGCCGCTGACCGGTCCCGGTGGCGCGGGCGACGAGGGATACGTTCCGCCGCAGGTCGGCGCCGTCCATCGGTTCCCGTTCAGCTCGCTCAGCGCGAACGCCCTGCGGACCGGCCGCGTGCAGTCCATCCCGGGCGAGACGGGCAGTCTGGTCCAGTCCACGCTGGCCGTCCCGATGGTCGCCCACGACACCGTCATCGGACTCGCCCAGTTCTCCCGGACGAAGGGCAGCGAACCGTTCGGCGAACGGGACCGGGCGCTCGCGGTCGAACTCGCCGCGCGCGCCGCGGTCTGTATCGACAACGCCCGTCTCTACCGCAGGGAGCACGAGCGCGCGCTGATACTCCAGCGCAGTCTGCTCCCGCCGGGCGATCCGGAGGCCGCAGGGCTGGACATCGCCTGCCGCTATCTGCCGGGCAACACCGCCACCGAGGTGGGCGGCGACTGGTTCGACGTCATCGAACTGCCCGGCCACCGCACCGCGTTGGTCGTGGGCGATGTCATGGGACGCGGTCTGCGGGCCGCCGTCGCCATGGGCGAACTGCGTACCGCCGTACGCACCCTGGCCCTGCTCGATCTGGAGCCCGCGGAAGTGCTCTCGGCGCTCGATGAGATCGCCCGTGGCCTCGGCACTCCGAGCGGTGCCCAGCAGGCCTCGCGAGTCGCCCACAAGACGCGGGACGCCGATCTCTCCGAGGTCTATCTCGCCACCTGTGTCTACGCCGTCTACGATCCGGTCACCCGGCGCTGCACCTTCGCCAACGCCGGCCATCTCCCGCCCGTGCTGGTCGAACCGGGCGAGGCGGCGCTGATGCTCGATGTGCCGCCGGGAATGCCGCTCGGTGTGGGCGGTGAACCTTTCGAGCAGGTCGAGGTCGACCTGGAGGAGGGCGCGCTGCTGGCGCTGTACACGGACGGCCTGGTCGAGTCCAGGGACCATCCGCTGGACGAAGGGCTGAGCGCCTTCCGTGCCGCTCTCACCAATCCGGGCCGCCCGCTGGAGGACGTCTGCGACCACGTTCTCAATACGCTCGACACCCGGCACGGCGAGGACGACATCGCGCTTCTGATGGCCCGTATCCAAGGGCTGCCCGCCGATGCGGTCGGCGACTGGCGGCTGCCGCGCGCGCCGC
>NZ_FMDK01000851.1 GCF_900091995.1 Streptomyces sp. MnatMP-M17 | reverse complement strand
GGCGAGGGCGAGGGTGGCGGCGGTGCGGCCGGTCGGGCCGGTGAGCCGGCGCTGCTTGCGTTTTCGGTGCGCTGCCACGAGGGCGTCCACTTCCTTCGGTACGGGTACGTACGGTCCGGGTCCGGCGGTACGAGTCGGCCGCCTGGAGAGGGACGCTATGGCGCAAGGTCACAGCTCGGTGTCGGCATGGCCGCTATTGGCTGGAGGTGAAGGTTCCGAAGCGCTTTGTGATCAGGATGATCCCGGCGGAATGGTGCCCTTCCGGTCCGACCCGGCCGATAGGGAAAGAAAGCCGTACCTCACCTGGGAGAGGTGATATGGACCCCGTTAGGCTCCGGCCATGGACGTACTCATCAATGTCTTCGTCGCCCTGCACATCATCGGCATAGCGTCGCTGCTCGGCGGCTTTCTGACCCAGATGAAGTCGATGAGCACCGGCACGGCCCGCTTCGGTCCCGCGATGCTGCACGGAGCGCTGACGATGCTGGTCACGGGCATCGCCCTGGTCGGCCTGAACCAGGCCGACGACAATCCCGTGAACAACATCAAGATCGGCATCAAACTGGCGATCCTCGTCGTGATCCTCGCCGTCGTCTATGTGAAGCGGGACGAGGAGACGGCGCCGAAGGGCCTGTTCAGCGCGGTCGGCGGTCTGACGACGGCCAATATCCTCATCGCCACACTCTGGACCTGAGGCATGAGGGGAGTGTGAGCGCCGGTCAGGCCGGGCGGACGCTTCCGTAGATCGGCATGTAGTAGATCGACTCCTCGCGGACGTTCGCGCCCGGCTTGGGCGCGTGGATCATCATGCCGTCGCCTATGTAGATGCCGACATGGCTGATGTCGTCGTAGAAGAAGACCAGATCGCCGGGGAGCAGATCTCCCGTCGCGACGCGTGTGCCGACCTTGACCTGTTCCCAGGTGGTGCGCGGCAGTTCCACGCCCGCTTCCCGCCAGGCGGCCTGTGTCAGGCCCGAGCAGTCGTACGAACTGGGCCCGGACGCGCCCCAGACGTATGGCTTGCCTATCTGCGCGCGTGCGAAGGCGAGGACCTTCGCGGCCTTGGTGGCATAGCCGCTGTCGGAGGATCCCGAGCCGGTACCGGAGCCCGTCCCCGCCCCGGAATCCGTGCCCGTGCCGGTCGCAGGCGGCTGGGCGGCCTGTTCCTGCTCGCGTGTGCGCTCGGCCTCGGCCTCCGCCTCCGCTTTCGCGCGGGCCTCCTCCTTGGCCTTCGCCTCCGCCTTCCGGCGGGCCTCCTCTTCCTTCTTGCGCTCCAGCGCCGCCAGCCGCTCCTGCTCCGCCGCGGTCAGCTGCGACAGCAGCGCACGGGCCGCGCCGAGCTTCTTCTGTACGTTCTCCTTGCTGGTCCGCAGCGAGGCCTGTGACGCGGTGAGCGACTCCAGACTCTTCGCCGCCTCCGCCCGCTCCTTCGCCGCCGCGGCCTGCTGCGCCTGATAGTCGGCCAGGACACCGCGCTGACGGTCCGCCAGCCGGTCCATCACCTGTGTCTGCTCGAAGTACGCCTGCGGGCTGTCGGAGAACAGCAGGGCGGCGGTCTGGGTGAGCCCGCCCTCGCGGTACTGCTCGGCCGCGAAGCTGCCCAGCGTACGGCGGGCCTCGTTCAGCTTGTCCGCGCGCTTGGCGACCTCGTCCAGCACGCGGCCGACCGCGCGCTTCTGCTTCTCCGTGGCTTCCTTGGCCTTGTTGTACTGCTGCGTCGCGCCGCCGGCCTGGCGGTAGAGATCGTCGACCTTCTTCTGCACCTCTTCGACGGACGGCCTGGGCTCGGCGGGCGCGGCGTTCGCGCTCTGTGCCGAGAGCAGCGTGACCGAAGCGAGTGCGGCCGTCGTGAGCCCGACGGCGGGGGAGTTGGTGCGTACTCCGCTACGGGTGCGCGACTTGCGATGCGACGCCAAGGCCAGCATCTCCTTCCGTCGAACTTCCTTATGGAATGTCCGATTTCGGCATAGGTCGCCCGCTCGGCGCGGGTCGCCTTCGGTGGTACGGGGTGCCTGACCGAGCACGCTAGCCAAACTGTGGTCCTCATGTGAAGGTCGATGGCCGATATGCCCGATACATTTTCGTGACCATTTGCTCATGCGATGAGGGAAAGTGTTTCCGGAGTGCCGTGCGGGGGTCGAGTGAGTGTTTTCGTCACGCTGTGTGACCGGGTGAAGACTTCCCGACTTTCCAAGGCGGGCGCGGGCTGTCAGTCCGGCGGCCTAGACTCGGAGAGCGATGAGCAGCCTCTTTGACGACAGTTTCCTGGCGGACCTCCAGCCCTCCGGTGACGAGCCACCGCCGCCGCCCGAGGACCACGACGAGCATGCCCAGGAGGCGGTGCCGGACGACCTCTTCAACGGCGCGTTCGACGCACCGCCGACGCGCGATCCCTACCACCGCGGCGGCTCGCCGCGTACGGTCGTGGATCCCGCGGCGCTGCTCGAAGGGCTGAACGAAGAGCAGCGCGCGGCCGTCGTGCACATGGGTTCGCCTCTGCTCATCGTGGCCGGAGCCGGCTCCGGGAAGACCAGGGTCCTGACCCACCGGATCGCGTATCTGCTGGGCAACCGCTCTGTGCATCCCGGCGAGATACTGGCGATCACCTTCACCAACAAGGCCGCGGGCGAGATGAAGGAGCGCGTCGAGCAGCTCGTCGGGCCGCGCGCCGGTGCCATGTGGGTGATGACCTTCCACAGTGCCTGTGTACGGATCCTGCGGCGCGAGTCCAAGCGGCTCGGATTCACCTCGTCGTTCTCGATCTACGACGCCGCCGACTCCAAGCGGCTGATGGCCCTGGTCTGCCGTGATCTGGACCTCGATCCCAAGCGCTACCCGCCGAAGTCCTTCAGCGCCAAGATCTCGAATCTGAAGAATGAGCTGATCGACGAGGAGACCTTCGCCGACCAGGCCGCCGACGGCTTCGAGAAGACGCTCGCCGAGGCGTACCGGATGTATCAGGCACGGCTGCGCGAGGCCAACGCCCTGGACTTCGACGACATCATCATGACCACCGTCCATCTGCTCCAGGCGTTCCCGGATGTGGCCGAGCACTACAGGCGGCGTTTCCGTCATGTGCTGGTGGATGAGTACCAGGACACGAACCACGCGCAGTACACGCTCGTACGCGAGCTGGTGGGCCCTTCCGGCGAGGACCACGATCCGGCGGAGCTGTGTGTCGTCGGTGACGCCGACCAGTCGATCTATGCCTTCCGCGGCGCCACTATCCGTAACATCCTCCAGTTCGAGGAGGACTATCCGGACGCCACGACGATTTTGCTGGAGCAGAACTACCGCTCCACGCAGACGATTCTCAGCGCGGCCAACGCGGTCATCGAGCGCAACGAGAGCCGCCGTCCGAAGAATCTGTGGACCAACGCGGGCGCCGGCGCCCAGATCGTCGGCTATGTCGCGGACACCGAGCACGACGAGGCGCAGTTCGTCGTCGATGAGATCGACCGGCTGACGGACGCGGGCGAGGCCAAGGCCGGCGATGTCGCGGTCTTCTACCGTACGAACGCGCAGTCGCGTGTCTTCGAGGAGATCTTCATCCGCGTCGGCCTGCCGTACAAGGTCGTCGGCGGAGTGCGTTTCTACGAGCGCAAGGAGGTCCGCGATGTGCTGGCCTATCTGCGGGTCCTGGCCAACCCGGAGGACAACGTTCCGCTGCGCCGCATCCTCAATGTGCCCAAGCGCGGCATCGGGGACCGCGCGGAGGCCATGATCGACGCCCTGGCGCTACGGGAGAAGATCACCTTCCCGCAGGCGCTTCGCCGGGTGGACGAGGCGTACGGCATGGCGGCACGCTCCGCCAATGCCGTGAAGCGCTTCAACACGCTGATGGAGGAGCTGGGCACGGTCGTCGAATCGGGCGCCGGGCCGGCGACGGTGCTGGAGGCCGTGCTCGAACGGACCGGTTATCTGGCGGAGCTTCAGTCCTCGACCGATCCGCAGGACGAGACGCGTATCGAGAACCTTCAGGAACTGGCGGCGGTGGCGCTGGAGTTCGAGCAGGCCCGCGCGCAGGCCGCCGCCGAGGCGACGGACGACGGCACGGCCCCCGCTGCCCCGGCCGCCGCGCCCGCAGCTGGCACGCTCGCCGAGTTCCTGGAGCAGGTGGCCCTCGTCGCCGACTCCGACCAGATCCCCGACGAGGACGAGGACGGCTCCGGCGTCATCACGCTGATGACTCTGCACACCGCGAAGGGCCTTGAGTTCCCTGTGGTGTTCCTGTCGGGCATGGAGGACGGCGTCTTCCCGCACATGCGCGCGCTCGGCCAGACGAAGGAGCTGGAGGAGGAGCGGCGGCTGGCGTATGTCGGGATCACACGCGCCCGTGAGCGGCTCTATCTGACGCGGTCGTCGATGCGGAGTGCCTGGGGGCAGCCCTCGTACAACCCGCCGTCACGGTTCCTGGAGGAGATCCCGGGCCACCATCTGGAGTGGAAGCGGACCGGAGCGCAGATCCCGGCGGGCCCGATGTCCGGTATCGCGTCCTCGCTGTCCGCGGCGGCGGGCGGTTCCGGTTCCTCGCGCTCGCGGTCGGGCGGCCCTTCGGGCTTCGCCACCCGGCGTACGACCGACCGGCCGGTGATCTCGCTGGCCGTCGGCGACCGTGTCACACACGACCAGTTCGGCCTGGGCACGGTGACGGAGGTGACGGGGACGGGCGCGGACACACAGGCGACGGTCGACTTCGGCGACACCAAGCCCAAGCGCCTGCTGCTGCGGTACGCGCCGGTGGAGAAGCTGTAGGGCGTGGTCCGCGAGCTCGGTCCGGAGCGACCTCGGCGGAAAGCGGAAAGGAGAAAGCCCCTCGGCCGAGGGGCTTTCTCCTTTCTACGCTGCCTACTACGTCGGGTCGAGGCCGTGGCTGCGGAGCCAGGACAGCGGGTCTATCGCCGAGCCGCCGCCGGGACGTACCTCGAAGTGCAGATGGGGACCGGTGGAGTTGCCCGAGTTCCCCGAATAGGCGATCACATCACCGGCCTTGACCATGCCGGAGCGGATCCTCGTGCTGCTGAGGTGGCAGTACCACGTCTCGGTGCCGTCGGCCGCGGTCACGATGGCCATATTGCCGTAGGCGCTGTTGTACTGCGTGCGTACGGTGCCGTCGGTCGCGGCCATCACCGGCGTGCCGTACGAGACGGGGAAGTCGATCCCGGTGTGCACGGACATCCAGTTGACGCCGGCCTGGCCGTAGTACGCGCTGAGGCCGTGCGCGGCCACGGGAAGGGCGAACTTGGGGCGCAGGGCCTCCTTGCGGGCCGCCTCCTCGGCGCGCTGCTTGCGCTCCGCCTCCTGCCGCTCCTTGAGGTCGATGCGCTCCTGCGTACGGCTGGCGCGGTCACCGAAGTCACGGGCGTCGGCGCTGAGGGCGGCGAGCTGGGTGTCCAGCTTGTTGTTGGCGGCGACGGGCTTCACGGAGCCGGGATCGGCGGCTGCCGTCGTCGTCTTGGTGTCGTCCTGGGCCTCTTCCGCGCCGAGGCCGCCGACGGAGGCGGCGGCGATACCGGCGACGCCCATCACACAGGCGGAGGGCACGGCGACGGTGAGGAGTGCGGAGCGCTTGGCGGGGGTACGTCGGCGGCCACGGCTGCCGGTTCCGCCTCCGCCGGCCCGGCGTACCGGGCGAGGTGTCACGGGCGTCACGGTTATGGCGGGCACGGTCATGGTCGGGGCCATGTGCAGCGAGTCGACCTCGGGATCGAACTCGGCGTCGGCTTCCGCCTTGCTCCTGGCGCGGTCGCGGTCGTCGGCCTCGTAACCGGGCTCCGCGTCGAAGCCGTCCTCGGGTTCGGGCTCGGGCCCGGGAGCGCCGTACTCGGCGTCGGGATCGTACTGATCGCGGTCGTAGTGGTGCTCGGGATCGTACGGGTCCTGCGCGTCGTACGAGTCCTTCGTGCCGTACTGGCCGTCGGCGTCGTAGTGGCCGTCCGTCCCGTACTGACCATCGGTGCCGTACTGACCGTCCTGGGTGTACTGCCCTTCCGCGTCGTACTGGCCCTGCGCCGGATCGGGCGTCGTGCCCGCCGAGTTCCATGCGGTGGCGTCGTACGCGTCGGTGTCGAACGAGGGCGCCATCCACAGCGCGGTCGGCTCGTATCCGACAGGCGCGGCCCTGAACTGCTCGGCGTCGAACGCCGCGGTCTCGAACTGCGCGGCCTGCGCCGGGTCGAACGGTGCCGTCGCGATCCCGCCCGACGCGTCGTATCCGAACGGCGCGTTCTCGAACTGCCCCGGGTGGCCGGTCCCGTTGAGCTGGTTCGCCTGGTTCCAGGCGTCGGCGTCCCACTGTCCGGTCATGTCCGGCTCGGCCGCCTGGCCCGGAATGCCCAACGACGGCTGATAGTCCGCCTGCTGATACTCCGCCGACGGCTGGTATCCGGTGCCGCTGGTGGTGACGTTCGCCCACTGGCCGCTCGTGTCGTACTGCGGCGTGCCGTACGCGTCGTATCCGGCCCCGGCCATCTGGTGCTGCTGCTGTGCGCCGCTGTCCCACTGGCCTGCGGTGTCGTACTGCGTCTCGTACGGCCCGACGGGGGCCGGAGCGCCTTCATAACCGCCCGGCAGGGAGCCGAAGAGCGGGTCGGTCTCGTAGCTGCCGGTCTGGTAACCGTCATATGCGGCGTACCCGGCGTGGGCGTGCTGGTCGTTCACCAACTTCTCTCTCGCCTCGGCAGCAGGACCAGGTCTGGGGAAATCCGGTCCTGTGCGGAGAGGACCCCAGAGGGAAAGCAGTGGCCGCGACTGTACCCGGCGGTATGCGACGGCGACAATCTTCCGCAGGTTTTGGGATCTGCGGAAACGGGCATTCGGCCGTGTTTCGGCGGACTGCGGGCACAGGCTTGGCCGTACGTTCGAAGACTGTTCGAGTGGACGGGCCGGGCGGCGGGCCCGACGCGCTGATTCGACGGCCGATCCGATCGGCTGGG
>NZ_FMDK01000852.1 GCF_900091995.1 Streptomyces sp. MnatMP-M17 | reverse complement strand
TCCGCGTCGGCGGGCGGGCGCGGACGGCTGCCGTACAGCACGTCGGCGCACTGCCGCCACACTTCCGCCGCGCCGCCATCCAGGTCGATGGCCAGATGCCCGTCGGCGGGCAGGCTTCCGCGGCCTCCTTCCGTAGGCTCATGCCGGTATCCCCGTCGCGTGCTCATGCCGGTATCTCCGTCGCTCCGGCACCGGGCTCAAGGCCCGATGGCATCGGCAGATGCTGGGTCACCGGCTGGAACGCGGGCTCGCCCAGTCCCAGAATCCGGTAGATCAGCCGCCGCATCCGCCGGTTGAACCGTCCCGGCTCCGAGGAGATCCGCGCCGCGATCCGCGCGTACTCCTCGGCCGGACGCTCGGCCGCCGCGTACGCGAGCTGTTCCGGCAGCGGATGGGACGGCGAGAGCGAGGGAGCGATCCGCGCCAGTTCGGCTCCCGGGGAAGCTGCGTTGACATCCCGCTCCGGAAAGCGGGCCAGCAGGATGGCGGCCTCGGTCAGCGTGGCGTACAGGGTGACGGACCCGTGGTCGCCGATGACCCAGTCCGCCGCGATCAGCGGGGCGCGCCAGTCGGCTTCCGGAGCGATGACCGCCACACCGCGCCGCCGGAAGGCGGAGAGCCAGGCGCGTACCTGCCAGTCGCCGTGGCCGGCGGCGACATTGGGGTGCACCAGCACGGCGATACGGTAGCCCTTGCGCGGAAGCTCCGTCAGCAGCCTGGGCAGCAGGGCGTCCAGCCGGTTGAAGGACGAGCCGAGTCCCCAGGTGCAGGACACCAGGATCAGCTTCTGCCCTGGACGTACGCCCAGGGCCCTGCGGTACCGCTGACGCAGCGGCAGGCTCACCGCGATGCGGTCGTGGCAGGCGTCACCGACCACCTCGGCCACGGGCAGGGCCTCCGGGCACCAGCGTGCCAGGGTGGTCAGATCGTCGCGGTGGGCCAGGGCGAGTGCCTTCGGTACTACCTTCCCGTTCCACATCAGGTACTGGCGCCCCATGCCACCGACGGTCCGTGACGCCCCCGGCGTCCGGTCGTCGGCCACCCGCGACAACTTCATATGGCCGGCTCCGTGCGGCATACGGATCAATGGAGCACGGATCTGTTCCACTCCCTGGGATCCGGCGGCCAGTGCGAGATCGAACTCGGTCCTTACTGCCTCCTCCCAGGGCAGCAGGGTGTTCCCCATTTCACGCAGAGCCCGCGCGGCGCCCCCGTTGAACGCGTGCGGTGCGATGGTGAAGAACACCTGGATCCGCAGATCGGATTCCAGCAGCGGCAGCAGTTCCCGCAGCCGCTGCGCGTACACCTCGGTGTGCGCGACGATCAGCACATTTCTGCATCCGGCCAGTGTCAGCCACTGGCTTGGCTCCGGCTGTGCGGGACCTATGGGTCCCTTCACATCAGTCATTACTTCCCCCGACGTCCCCCGACGTTCCTTCTCGGACCTTTCGAGGCCGGGATGCCCGCCGAACCAGGTGGAAGCCTTGCCGGGCGCTTGCAGAATCCTTGCAGGGCCGGAGCCTGCCGGTCCGCTAATGTCGGTGTCTTCGAGAGGTCGCCTCTTGGGCGGACGGGCCTCTTGGGCGGACGGCGGGAGAGAGCCGGTGGGCTTTACGGACGAGGTCTGGCGCGTGGTGGCGCGCGAGGACGGGCGAACGGTCGGACACATCACCATCGAGGTGGCGGACTTCCCTTGGCTCAGCGGCCGGTTCACGCCCGGCCCGGCGTTCGAGTCGGTACGGCCGCTCTTCGACCACGAGCTGGCACTGCTCGACCGTATCGACGAGGACCAGGCCGCGTGGGAGGCGTCGTACGACGCCGTCGAGCGCGCGGTCTCCCTCCACTCGCCGACGGGCCCCGTCGCGGAGTTCCTCCTCCACATCAAGGGCGACCGCGCCTGGTTCCGCTGGAGCGACACCCCGTTCCCGGAGGACTGAGCCCGTGGACAGCGAAATCGCCGCGGGGTAGGACGGCAAACGAGGCTCCCGGTTGGTCCGCACCGCATCCGCCTGCCGCCCTCCGCGGTCGGCGAACCACCTCGGCATCTTGACGGCATCTTCGCGTTCGCGTGCCTCGCGGAACACGGCCGGAGGCCGCCTGCGCGGTCAAGGGCTTCCTCCGGGGAGCCGGAGGGCAGGGCCCCATCCCTCGTGTCGCCGCGCCCGCCCCGGTGGTCGCCTGCCGCAATGCAGCGAGAAACGGCGCGGCAACGACGGTCGCGGTAATGCCGAGCGGTGGCTCAGCGCGATCACAGAGCATCAACAGCAGGCCGATCGGTCTCCGCAACCCGGTCTGACCTGGCCTTTCAGGGCACACAACGAACGTATGCGCTCCCTGTCCCGACCCGCCTGAGGGCGCGTGACGGTGTGACGGCGCGGTGATCAAGGGCCGCTGGACTATCAACCGCACGAACCGTTGGATCGGACATGCGTGCGGCATACCACTCTTACGGGGTATACGGTGCACTGGGTTACATTCGCGACAGCTAGGAAAATTCGGAGATATGCCCAAGAACACCCTCGCGATCTCTCTGGTCATGACGGTCACGGCAGTCGTATTCGGAGTGCTCATTTGCATTCCGACGTTTGCCACCTCGGCACCGAAGACCACGGACAAACTCGCCGAAGGCCAGCACAGCTCGACGTATATAGCGTCCGGTCTTCGATAAGCGTCTTGGCGCCGCCGAATGGCTGCCGCGCACACCCTCGCGAGGTGCAGCCGCTTCCGTAGCGTCTGAATCGACATCGCATGGCACGGCCCACACCCTCATGGATCCAGCCATGTACAACGACGGTCCGGCATCAACGGACCGTCGTTGTCGTTGTCCTTGCCGTCCTCCGAATCTGCTTCCTGCTGACCGTTGAAGGCGTGCTCAAAGCGCCGGCGCGTGCAGTAGTGGGCTTTTGTTGCGGGTGAGCCAGAGGCGGTAGTCGGTCGCTCCCAGGGCTGCTTCGCGGTAGGCCTCTTCCAGGTCCGGGTAGACCTGGGCGCCTATGGAGGTCTCTTGGGTCGTGGGGCCCGGGCGGGAGAAGAGCAGTAGGCGGACCGCCAGCGGGTCGTCCCTCAACGGTCTGATCGCCATGTCCTCGCGGGGGCGTGAGGTGGGCTGGCAGGGTGCTACCGCCTCGCCGACCGCGATGAGTGACGCGGCCGTCAGATAATCGCCGTGCAGTACGGGCGGGTTGAGGCCGGCCGCGCCCAGTACGCGGCGCAGGGCGTCCCATTCGCCGTCCACCGTGGGATCGACCATCCAGCGGTCGCCGGCGAGATCGGCGAGTTCCACCACCGGGCTGGCCGCCGCCGGGTGGTCGCGGGCCATGGAGATGAACTGCGGTTCCCGCTCGACCAGTACCCGCATCTCCAGTCCCTCCGGGACATGGAGCGGGCAGCCCTCCACCTCGTGCACGAAGGCCACATCGAGCCGGCCCGCCGCGACCGCCCGCAGCAGCGCGTTGGCCGAGACATCCATCTGGAGCG
>NZ_FMDK01000853.1 GCF_900091995.1 Streptomyces sp. MnatMP-M17 | reverse complement strand
CCGCCGAGCAGCCGCGCGCCGGGCAGGGCGCGAAGCTGTTCGGCGGCGTGCCCGCCCAGGTATCCGGTGAGGCCCAGGACGAGGATGCGCATGGAGTGCTCAGGCTCCCTTGAGCAGAAGGGACTGGTAGGTGGTGAACTCGGCGTTGGCGCGGTCGTAGTCGTCCGGGCGGCCGATGTCGAGCCAGTATCCGTCGAACTCGTAGGCATGCGGAGGACTGCTCGATTTGAGCAGATCGAGGACGAGTTCGTCGAAGCCGAGCGGCAGTCCCGGTGTGTAGGCGTCGAGAGTCGCCCGGCTCAGCCCGTACACGCCCATCGAGACCCGGTAGTCCACACTCGGCTTCTCGGTGAAGCCGACGACCCGTCCGGCGTCCGTGGTCAGCACACCGAAGTCGATATGCACCTTGCGCGCGTAGGTGGTGATCGTCAGAGGCGCGCCGGAACCGCGGTGACGGAGCAGCACATCGCGGTAGTCGAGATCGGTGAGGATGTCGCCGTTCATCACAAGAAAGGTCTCGGGCAGCCGGTCCCGCATGGTCAGGAGCGGGCCCAAGGTGCCCAGCGGACTCTCCTCGCTGGAGTAGTCGATCCGGAGCCCCCAGCGCGAGCCGCTGCCGACATAGGCGCGGATGATCTGTCCCAGATGGCCGATGGCGAGCGTGCAACTGGTGAATCCGGCGGCGGCGAGCTGACGGAGCACGATCTCCAGAATGGCGTGCTGATCGCCGATCGGTACAAGAGGTTTGGGCAGTGCCGTGGTGTAAGGGCGTAAGCGGACGCCTTTGCCTCCGGCGAGGATCACTGCGTGCATGGGATGTCTCCCTGTCTGTGGCGTTATCGGGATGACGGAATCGAGGTGGCGCGGGGATCAGATGTGGTAGACACCGGCCTTGTACCGGGCGAGGTTCGCGGGATCGCGGAAGAAGCCGGCGGTACGGGCGAGCCCGCTCTCCAGATCGTGCTCCGGCGCCCAGCCGGTGGCCGTACGCAGCCGGCCGGCGTCCGCGACCAGGCGCATCACCTCGGAGTCGGCAGGACGGATACGCCGCTCGTCCTCCCGTACGGTCAGTTCGGCGTCCATGACCTTGCCGATCAGCCGGACCAGATCACCGATCGAGATCTCGTCCCCGGTCCCCGCGTTGAAGGTCCGGCCCACGACGGTCGCGGCCGGAGCGGTCCCCACGGCCAGAAAGGCGCGGACGGTGTCGGAGACGAAGGTGAAGTCGCGGGTGGGCCGCAGATCCCCGAGCGTGACGGTCCGTGAACCGGCGGCGACCTGGCCGATGACCGTGGGGATCACGGCCCGCATGGACTGACGCGGACCGTAGGTGTTGAACGGACGCAGAATGACGACGGGAGTGCCGAAACTGGCGTGGTAGCTGTCGGCGAGCCGGTCGCCGCCCGCCTTGGAGGCCGCGTACGGCGACTGGGTCTGGATGGGATGGTCCTCGGTGATGGGCACGGTGCGGGCGGTGCCGTAGGTCTCGCTGGTGGAGGTGTGCACCAGCCGAGGAGTGCCCAGGCTGCGGACCGTCTCCAGCACATTGAGAGTGCCGGTCACATTGGTGTCCACGTAACTGTGAGGTGCCTGGTAGGAGTAGGGGATCGCGATGAGCGCGGCCAGGTGGTAAACCGTTTCGGCGCCCTCGGCCAGGGCCCGGACGGAGCCCGGGTCACGGATGTCTCCGAGCACGATCTCGACCTGGTCGAGGACATCGGACGGCAGGCTGTCCAGCCAGCCGTAGGAGGAGAAGGAGTTGTACTGCACCATGGCCCGGACCCGGTGTCCGGACGCCACGAGTGCCTCGGTCAGATGCGAGCCGATGAAGCCCTCGGCTCCGGTGACGGCTACGAGCGGTACGGATGTCAACGGGTGTCTCCTCGGGGTTGTCTGCGGGTCGGGCGAGTTGGTCTCGGGCGGTCGTACGCGGCGGGCGGTGGCGCGTGGTAGGAACGGCGGGCGGCGGCAGTTGCATGGGCGCGGCAGGCGCGGCAGGCGCGGCAGGCGCGGCAGGTCCGGTCAGGCGTGCGCCGTCGGTCTGCCCAGCAGCCACAGCGCACAGCCGAC
>NZ_FMDK01000854.1 GCF_900091995.1 Streptomyces sp. MnatMP-M17 | reverse complement strand
GGCGGTGGGTTCGGCGGTGGCGGAGGAGTCGGCGTAGGCCGGCAGTCACCGCTGCCCGCCACGGACACCACCGAGCCCAGGCCGCCGGGACCGAGCGAGGCGTAGGCGCAGCTGTGCGCCACGGCCGGCACGGGAACGGCCGACAGCGATATGAGCGCGGCTGCCGCGAGCAGCCGTCCGACAAGTGATCGATACACGGCAGGAGCTTGTTCCCCATTTCGCCGTGGCACGCCGGAAGTTGCTCGGATTCCCCCGGATAGGGGCTTTTCGACCGCCTGAGGTTTGGCCGCCGGAAGGCCGTTCGAAGACCGCCGGAAGTTTTTTCCGGTCGCGTTGAACACGGCGGTGGTCCCGGCCCGTACTTAGGGCCATGAAAGGCGCACCCAGGCGCAGCAACTGGCTTACGAACAACAGGAGTTGACATGAACACCTGGCGGAACGCCTCGCTCGCGGTGACCGCGGCGGCCGTACTGGCCCTGACGACGGCGTGCGGTCAGGAGCAGGGCACCGACACCAACGGCCAGTCTGTCGGCGCCGCCAAGCCGGCCGACGCCGGTTACGGCGCGGACAGCGGCTACGGCACCGACACGGGCGCCGCGCCCGAGGCCAAGTCGGCCGGTCAGCTCGCCGTGTGGGACAGCAAGGAGCTCGGCGAGGTCCTCACCGACAGCGCGGGGTTCACGCTCTACCGCTTCGACAAGGACACGGCCAACCCGCCCAAGTCGAACTGCGAGGGCGACTGTGTGACCGCCTGGCCCGTAGTGGCCGCGGGCGACGCCGAGGCCGCGCCGGGCACCGATCCCTCACTGCTCGGCGAGATCACCAGGGCCGACGGCACCAAGCAGCTCACCATCGCGGGCTGGCCGATGTACCGGTACGCCAAGGACACCAGCCCCGGCGACGCCAACGGCCAGGGTGTGGGCGGCACTTGGTTCGCCTCCGCTCCCGACGGCAAGAAGGCGGCCCCGGCGGGCGCCGCGGGCGGCGAGGTGACCGCCGGTGACCTGCCGGGCCTGTCCGTCCGCAAGGATCCCAAGCTCGGTGACATTGTGGTCGATTCAAAGGGAATGACGGTGTACCGGTTCAAGAAGGACACCGCCTGGCCGATGTCGTCGGCCTGCACCGGCGAGTGCCTGGAGAAGTGGCCGGTTGTCGCTCCCGTCGACAAGAATGACACCGAAGGCATCATCGAGAAGGGCTTCGTGACCTTCGACAGGCCCGACGGAATCAAGCAGCAGAGCATCGACTGCTGGCCGATCTACACCTTCACCGGTGACACAAAGCCGGGCGACACCAATGGTCAGGGCGTCGGCGGCACCTGGTACGCCGTTTCGCCGAATGCCAAGCTGGTCGGAGCGCCGAAGTAGTCCCCACGCCGCGCCTCCGGCCCGTCGGTCCGCCGTCACGCCCCTCCGTGTGACGGCGGACCGGTCGCACATGCCGCCGGCGTGTGACCAAGAACGGATCGCTGATTTCCGTTTGGGCTCGCCCTCTTGGCGGTCGATCAGTAGCCTCGGCTCGAACAACCGGCCAGGTACCTGGCCGCGATCCGTGGCGACTTGTTGGAGACATCGATGGAGCGTCCCGCCTGGGCTCCGCGAGGCATCGACATATCGATGCCGAGCGTGTCCCGCATTTACGACTACTATCTGGGCGGTTCGCACAATTTCGAGGTGGACAGGGAAGCCGCGCGCAAGGCAATGGAGTTCATGCCGGGGCTTCCCAAGATCATGAAGGCGAATCGGGCGTTCATGCGCCGTGCGGTGGAATTCGCCCTGAACGAAGGCATCTCGCAGTTTCTCGACATCGGTTCCGGTATTCCCACCTTCGGCAATGTCCATGAAGTCGCCCAGACCTCGAACCCCGAAGCCCGGGTGCTCTATGTCGATCACGACCCGGTCGCCGTCGCCCACAGCCGGGCCGTTCTCGACGGGAACCACAACGCCGCGATCGTGAGCGCCGATCTGCGCAAGCCCGGTCAGATACTCGCCAGCCCCGAGGCGCTCCAACTGCTCGACCTGGACCGGCCCGTGGCGCTGCTGCTCGTCGCCGTGCTGCACTTCCTGGAGGACGAGGACGATCCGTACGGCGCGGTGGCCGAGCTGCGTGACGCGCTCGCGCCCGGCAGTCTGCTCGTCCTCACGCACGCCTCGTACGACCGTCTGCCGCTCACTCCCGAGCAGGCGGACGGCGCGGTCGGCGTCTACCGGAACATCCGCAATCCGCTGGTGATGCGGTCACGCGCGGAGACCGCCCGCTTCTTCGACGGCTTCGAACTGGTCCAGCCCGGCCTGGTGTTCATGCCCGAGTGGCGGCCGGACTGCCCGGACGCCCAGGAGGATCCGTATGCCTACTCGGGCATCGCCGGAGTAGGACGCAAAGCGTGATGGTCCCGTCGCAGCCGGCAGGCCCGGACGGTCCGGAGGACAGACTGAGACGGTTCGCGACCATCTGGAGCCGGGCGATCTTCCCGGCCACGGCCACGCCGCTGACCCGCCCCGAGTTCGAAACCCATCTGATGCCGCTGGCAAGGAAGTTGACGGACGCGCTGCACGCGCGCCCGTTCGACACCGCGCCCGCGGCGCGCGTCGGCGCCGAGCTGGTCCTGGCACACTGCACCGATCCCGAGGCCCTCACCCGCACACTGGGCGTCATCGACTCCTATCTGGTCCTGTACTGCGGTACGGACGAGCTGCCGGTCGAGGAGGGCCGGGCCCGCTGCGCCCGGCTCCAGCACTCCCTCGCCGCGGGCTTCGCCCAGGCCCTGCGTGAGCGCACCCTCGCCGAGCAGGAGGCCATCGCGCGCTCCGCGCTCGCCGCCCGCAGCCATGCCGAGGAGGCGCTGCACGCCACCGAGACACGTTTCCGCGCGGTCTTCGACGGCGCGGCCGTCGGTATCGGCATCGCCGACCTCGAAGGCAATGTGCTGGAGGTCAACGAAACGCTCACCGAGATGTTCGGCGGACTGGAACACCATGTCCGCAGCAGGAACGTCAGTGAGTGGGTCCATCCCGAGGATGTGCCGCACGTCTGGCGGATGTACGGCGAACTGGTGCGCGGTGAGCGCGAGAACTTCCGGGTCGAGAAGCCGTTCTACCGCAACGACGGCACCGTGCTCTGGACCAATCTGACGGTCTCGCTGCTCCGCGACACCGAGGGCGCGCCGCAGTACCAGCTCGCGCTGATGGAGGACACCACCGAGCGGCGGCTGCTCAATCTGCGGCTGCGGTACGAGGCCACCCATGACGCGCTGACCGGACTGCCCAACCGGACCCTGTTCTTCGAGCGTCTCGAC
This sequence comes from Streptomyces sp. MnatMP-M17, assembly GCF_900091995.1. GTDB lineage: Bacteria > Actinomycetota > Actinomycetes > Streptomycetales > Streptomycetaceae > Streptomyces. Next base: position 6,802 of record NZ_FMDK01000854.1, on the reverse strand, counting down.
AAGACGCTCTCCGCCGCCGGGAGTACGCGCTTCGGTCTCTGCTATCTCGATCTCGACGGCTTCAAGGCGATCAACGACAGCCTCGGCCACGCGTCCGGGGACCGGCTGCTCGTCGAGGTCGCGGACCGGCTCCAGAGCTGCGCGACCGCGCCCGGCGAGATGGTGGCCCGGCTCGGCGGCGACGAGTTCGTGGCGCTGACCACGGGCCCGGACACTCAGCGCGGTGTGGCCGATCTGGCCTCGCGGATCCTCGGCGTACTGGCCACGCCGATCCTGCTCGACGGCCGGGAGTTCACCGTACGCGGCAGCATCGGCATCGTGGAGGGACTCGCCGCCGAGCACAGCCCGGCGGAGGTGCTGCGCAGCGCGGACATCACCATGTACCGGGCCAAGGCGGCGGGCGGCAACCGCTACGAACTGGCCGATCCGGAGGCCGATGCCCGCGCCATCACCCGGCACGGGCTGACCACGGCGCTGCCGGCGGCCCTGGAGCGCGGTGAGTTCTTCATCGAGTACCAGCCGCTGGTCCATCTGGAGGACGGCTCCGTGCACGGCGCGGAGGCGCTGGTGCGCTGGTCGCATCCGCAGCACGGAGTGCTCGGGCCCGACCGGTTCATCCCGCTCGCCGAGCACACCGGACTGATCGTGCCGCTCGGCCGCTGGGTGCTGGAACAGTCCGTACGGCAGGCCATGTTCTGGCACCAGACACTTCCCGCCGGGACGCTCGGCGGACCGCTGCGGATCAATGTGAATCTCTCCCCGACGCAGCTCCACCATCCGGGGCTGGTCTCCGACACGGTGGAGGTGCTGGAGCGTATCGGTCTGCCGCCCGGCTCACTCTGCTTGGAGGTCACCGAGTCGGGGCTGATCGGGGCCGACGAGGATCTGCTCAAACCGCTGCGTCAGCTCGCCGAGATGGGCGTCGACATCGCGCTGGACGACTTCGGGACCGGCTACTCGAATCTGGCCAATCTGCGCCGACTGCCGGTGAGCGTGCTCAAGCTTGACCGTTCCTTCACCCAGGGGATGCAGCAGCATCCGGCGGATCCGGTCGATCTGAAGATCGTCGAAGGGATCGTGTCGCTGGCGCACAGCCTGGAGCTGGCCGTCACGGTGGAGGGCGTGGAGACCGGAGCGCAGGCGGAGCATTTGCGCCGGCTGGGCTGCGACACCGCGCAGGGCTGGTACTACGCCAGACCCGGGCCGCCCGAGCAGCTTCACGAGCTGTCGCTCGCGGACGCGGTCTGACCGTTCGTAACGGCCGCGGTCCCGGTCCTTGCCGGGGCCGTGGCTCCTCCTGCCGTCCCGGCTCTTCCCGGGGCCGCGGCCTGGGTGGCCAGCAGCACGCGCTGGAGCTCGCGGGCGGCGCGCGGCGGCGCGACATCGCTGCGGTGGGCGAGCGCGATCGTACGGCGCAGTCCCGGCCTGGCCAGGGCGGTGACCCGCAGATCGCGCGCCCGCGCGGCCACCATGCTCGGTACGACCGCCAGACCGAGACCGGCCCGTACGAAACCGAGCACGGCGTCCATCTCGCCGCCCTCCACCGTGAACGACGGCTCGAACCCGGCGGCGCGGCAGGCCGCCACCGTCAGCTCGCGCAGGTCGTAGCCGTGCCGGAACATCACCAGCGGCTCGCCCTCCAGATCGGCGATCCTGAGCGGGCGGCGCGGGGCCGGAGCGGCGGCCGACGAGACCACGACCAGATCCTCGTGCAGCAGCTCGACCGTGGTCAGCGCTGGTGACGCGGCCGGCAGCGGCATGACCACCAGCGCCAGATCCAGCGCGCCGCGCGCCAGCTCCCGTACGAGATCGTGCGAACCGCTCTCCTCGATCAGCAGCTCGATGCCCGGATGCAGATCGTGGAAGGCGCGCAGCACATCGGGCAGCAGGCCCGTGCACACACTGGGCGTCGCGCCCAGCCTCACCCGGCCACGCCGGAGCTGCACCAGCTCCTGCACCTCGTGCCGGGCGGTCTCGGTGTCGGCGAGGATGCGCCGGGCGAGCGGCAGCAGTGCCTCGCCCGCGTCGGTGAGGGCCACATTGCCCCGGGCGCGGCTGAACAGCTCGGCGCCCAGCTCCCTCTCCAGTGCTCTGATCTGCTGCGAGAGAGAGGGCTGCGACACATGGACCCGTTCCGCGGCGCGGGTGAAGTGCCTGGTCTCGGCGACGGCCACGAAGTAGAGAAGCTGCTGGAACTGCATAAGAACCAGGGTAGATCGCGTGATAGCCAGCGGCTATGGAGATCAGCCGGACCATGTCTTGGACCACTGGGCGGCAAGCGGCCTAGCGTGCTGTCCATGGCGCTGGCAACGCGGGGGACGGACCAACGGCCGTCCATGACCCGCACCCTCTGGGGATCGACGATCGGGAAGAAAACGGTCATGGCCGTGAGCGGCCTGATCATGCTCGGCTATCTGGTCGCGCATATGCTCGGCAATCTCAAGATCTTCTTCGGGGCACCGGAGTTCAACGGATACGCGCACTGGCTGCGAACCCTGGGCGAACCGGTTCTGCACTACGAGTGGGCGCTCTGGATCCTCCGGGTGGTGCTGGTCGTGGCCGTGGTGCTGCACGCGGTCTGCGCGTACCAGCTCAGCCGCCGCGACCGCGCGGCCCGCCCGGTCGGCTATGCGCACAAGCGGGCGCGTGCCACGTACGCCACCCGCACCATGCGCTGGGGCGGGATCATCCTCGCCCTGTTCATCGTCTGGCACATCCTCGATCTGACGACCGGAACCGCGCATCCCGGAGGCTTCCAGCCCGGCCATCCGTACCAGAACGTCGTGGACACCTTCTCCACCTGGTACGGGAACGTCATCTACATCGTCGCGATGCTCGCGCTCGGCCTGCACATCCTGCACGGCTTCTGGAGCGCGGCCCAGACGCTCGGCGTGGGCAGCGCCGCCCGTGAGCGCGCACTGAAGACCTCGGCCGCAGTGCTGGCGTTCGCGCTGACCGCGGGCTTCATCTCCATCCCCGTCGGCGTGATGACCGGAGTGGTGAGCTGACGATGGAAAGCACCACGGACAGGACGGGCCGGGCGGGCAACAAGGACGACAAGACGGACCGGGCGGACAAGACGGACCGGGCGGACGGCACGGACAGGCCGAGCATGGACAGCAAGGACAGGGATGAGCCGAGCATGAACAGGACCGCCCACGCCGACCACACCGCCGGCTGCACCGATTACGCCGCGTACACCGTCGGCGAGCCGATCGCCGACACCAAGGCGCCGGACGGGCCCGTCGCCGAGCGCTGGAACCGGCGCCGGTTCGAGGCGAAGCTGGTGAATCCCGCCAACCGCCGCAAGCACACCGTCATCGTCGTCGGTACGGGCCTCGCGGGCGGCGCGGCGGGCGCGACACTCGCCGAACAGGGCTATCACGTCGTCCAGTTCTGCTACCAGGACTCGCCGCGCCGGGCCCACTCCATCGCCGCGCAGGGCGGGATCAACGCGGCGAAGAACTACCGCAACGACGGCGACTCCGTCCAGCGGCTCTTCTACGACACCGTTAAGGGCGGCGACTTCCGCGCCCGTGAGTCCAATGTGCACCGGCTCGCCGAGGTCTCCGTCGAGATCATCGACCAGTGCGTCGCCCAGGGCGTGCCGTTCGCCCGGGAGTACGGCGGACTCCTCGACACCCGCTCCTTCGGCGGCGTCCAGGTCTCCCGTACGTTCTACGCGCGCGGCCAGACGGGCCAGCAACTCCTCCTCGGCGCCTACCAGGCGCTGTCCCGGCAGATAGCGGCCGGCGCCGTCGAGATGCATCCGCGCACCGAGATGCTCGATCTGATCGTGGTCGACGGACGGGCCCGTGGCATCGTGGCCCGCGATCTGATCACCGGCGAGATCTCCACGTACTTCGCCGACGCGGTCGTCCTCGCGTCCGGTGGCTACGGCAATGTCTTCTATCTTTCGACCAACGCCAAGAACAGCAACGCCACCGCCGTCTGGCGGGCCCACCGGCGCGGCGCCCTCTTCGCCAATCCCTGCTTCACCCAGATCCATCCGACCTGTATCCCGCGCTCCGGGGAGCATCAGTCCAAGCTGACGCTGATGAGCGAGTCGCTGCGCAACGACGGCCGTATCTGGGTGCCGCTGGCGGCCGGTGACCGGCGCCCGCCGGCCGAGATCCCGGAGGACGAGCGGGACTACTACCTGGAGCGGATCTATCCCTCCTTCGGCAATCTCGTGCCGCGCGACATCGCCTCACGGGCCGCGAAGAACGTCTGTGACGAAGGGCGCGGCGTCGGCCCGGGCGGCCAGGGCGTCTATCTGGACTTCGCCGACGCCATCGCCCGGCTCGGCCGCAAGGCCGTCGAGGAGAAGTACGGCAATCTCTTCGAGATGTACGAGCGGATCACCGCCGAGGATCCCTACGAGGTGCCGATGCGGATCTATCCGGCGATCCACTACACGATGGGCGGACTCTGGGTCGACTACGACCTCCAGACCACCGTGCCCGGCCTGTTCGCGATCGGCGAGGCCAACTTCTCCGACCACGGCGCCAACCGGCTCGGCGCGTCCGCGCTGATGCAGGGCCTGGCCGACGGCTACTTCGTCCTGCCGTCCACCATCAACGACTATCTCGCCCGCAATCCGCACCACGACGAGATCGACGACTCCCATCCGGTGGTCGCCGAGGCCGTCGCCGAGACCGAGGACCGGCTGCGGCTGCTGCTCGCGGTCGACGGCGACCGTACGCCCGACTCGTTCCACAAGGAGCTCGGCGAACTGCTCTGGGACCACTGCGGTATGGCGCGCGACGAGCAGGGACTGCGCAAGGCGCTCGACCGGATCCCGCAGATCCGCGAGGAGTTCTGGCGGCGGATCAAGGTGCCGGGCACCGGCGAACAGCTCAACCAGTCGCTGGAGAAGGCCAATCGCATGGTCGACTACCTGGAACTGGCCGAGCTGATGTGCCTCGACGCGCTGCACCGCGCCGAATCCTGCGGCGGCCACTTCCGCGAGGAGTCGCGGACCGAGGGCGGCGAGGCGGCGCGCCGCGACGAGGAGTTCGCGTACGCGGCGGCCTGGGAATTCACCGGCACCGGCACCGCGCCCGTCCTGCACAAGGAAGACCTCGTCTTCGAGTATGTCCATCCCACCCAGCGGAGCTACGCATGAGGCTCACCCTGCGCGTCTGGCGCCAGCCGGACGCCGACGCCACCGGTGCCATGGTCACCTACGGCATCGACGGCATCTCCCCGGACATGTCCTTCCTGGAGATGCTCGACACGCTCAACGAGCGGCTGATACTCGAAGGCGACGAGCCGGTCGCCTTCGACCACGACTGCCGCGAGGGCATCTGCGGCGCGTGCGGCGTGGTCATCAACGGCGACGCCCACGGCCCCGAGCGCACCACCACCTGCCAGCTCCATATGCGGCACTTCAAGGACGGCGACACCATCGATGTCGAGCCCTGGCGGGCCGGGGCCTTCCCGGTGGTCAAGGACCTGGTGGTGGACCGCTCGGCGTTCGACCGGATCATCGGCGCGGGCGGCTACATCACCGCCCCGACCGGCGCCGCACCCGAAGCCCACGCCACACCGGTCCCCAAACCCGACGCCGACTTCGCCTTCGACCACGCCGAATGCATCGGCTGCGGCGCCTGCGTCGCGGCCTGCCCCAACGGCTCGGCGATGCTCTTCACCTCGGCCAAAATCAACCACCTCAACGTCCTCCCTCAAGGCGCCCCCGAACGCGAGACCCGCGTCCTCGACATGGTCGCCACCATGGACGAAGAAGGCTTCGGCGGCTGCACCCTCACCGGCGAATGCGCCACGGCCTGCCCGAAGGGCATCCCGCTCCCGTCGATCGCCGCGATGAACAAGGAATGGCTGCGGGCGACGCGCAAGGTGGCGCGCTAGCGGGCGCTCTCTTCTCTCCGGTCTGTGGGATCGAGATTTGGTCCGCTGCGGTGAGGGAAGGCAGCCTGCGGCCAGCGTCGTCGCCTGCCAGGACGAGACCGTTGCCGACATTCGTACCCCCGAGCCCCAGCAGGGCTGCCAGGCGTTCGTACGAGTCCAGCAAAGAGCCGGTGTCGTATGTGCTTGTTGTGACCAGGAACTCGTCTGCCGCGGTGCGCGACAGCAGCTTCTCCAGGGCCGCTGCCACCTCGTCCGCCGTGCCGTGGAGTTGGTCGCGGTAGGCGGCCTCGAAGAGGGTGTGTTCGCGGGTGGTCATGGTGGTGGTGAGTACGGTGTCGACGGGCATGAGCGGCGGGAACACTCCGTGTGTGCGGGAGTACGCCGTGGACCAGGCCTCCGGGAGGAGTAGGCGGCGGGCTTCCTCGGTGGTGGCGGCGACCGCGACCGTGCCGGAGAGTACGACGTAGGGGCGCTCGGCCCAGGCGGATGGGCGGAAGTCCTTGCGGTAGGCGTCGATCGCGCGCAGCATCGCGTCTTCGCCGCGTACCGCCGCGATGACCAGGGGCAGTCCGGCTTCGGCCGCGATCTGTGCGCCCTTGCCGGTGGCCAGGACGAAGGCGGGTATGTGGAGGCCTTCGGCGGGGTGGGCGTGGACCTGGGGGTGTGCGGCCTGGGTTCCGGTGAAGTAGCCGAGCAGTTCGGCGAGCTGTCCGGCGAAGTCCTCGGCGTGCTGTTTGTCGCGGCCCAGGGCCGCGCGTATGCCGTCGGTGAAGCCCACGGAACGGCCGAGCCCCATGTCGATCCGGCCCGGGAACAGCGACTCCAGCACTCCGAACTGCTCGGCGACGACCAACGGTTGATGATTGGGCAGCATCACACCGCCGGTGCCGACGCGGATCGTCGAGGTCGCGGCGGCGACGGCCGCCGCGGG
>NZ_FMDK01000856.1 GCF_900091995.1 Streptomyces sp. MnatMP-M17 | reverse complement strand
GTGCCGTGTGCGCGGCGGCCGGTCCGAGAGCCGCCACAAAGACCCGTGGCCGGGCGCCGGTGGCGGCGAGATACGCGTCGGAGCGGGCGCGGAGCGCCTCGTACGCCTCGTCGCGGCGGACGACGGGCAGTCCGCCGAGCCCACCAAGGCCGCCGAGCCCACCGGGCCCGCCGACGGATGTCCCGGGCGCCGGATCCCGTTCCACCGGAGGCTGCGAGAGCTGCGGAAACTCGCTGACTCCGGTGATGGGTTCGCGCCGCCGGGCAAGCTTCTCCGAGCGCTCCCGCCAGGTGTCCGAGAGCCGCTCCTCGATCAACCCGTCACGCAGGGCGGCACGTTGGCCGCCTGCGCGCTCGATCTCCTGGAACCATGCCCAGGCCGCGTGGGCGAGTTCGTCGGTGAGCCGTTCCACGTACCAGGAGCCGCCCGCCGGATCGATGACCCGTCCGAGATGCGACTCCTCCAGCAGGATTGTCGAGGTGTTGCGCGCGATCCTGCGGGAGAAGGCGTCGGAGAGCCCGAGGGAATGGTCGAACGGCAGTACGGTCACGGCGTCGGCGCCACCCAGGCCGGCCGCCAGCGAGGCGACGGTGGTGCGCAGCATGTTCACCCAGGGATCGCGCCTGGTCATCATCACCGGTGAGGTCACGGCGTGCTGGAGCTGTGCGCCGGCGGCGGGCGCGCCGCAGACCTCGGCCACCCGGGCCCAGAGCCGGCGCGCGGCACGGAGTTTGGAGATCGTGAGGAACTGGTCGGCGGTGGCCGCGTAGCGGAATTCGAGCTGCCCGCAGGCCGCTTCGACGGAGAGTCCGGCCGCGGTGAGCTCGCGCAGCCAGCCGACGCCGGTGGCGAGCGAACAGCCCAGCTCCTGGGCGTCGGATGCCCCGGCCTCGTGGTACGGCAGGGCGTCGACGGTGATGGCGCGCAGACCGGGATACTCACGGTCGCAGAGCACGGAGAGTTCCGCGGCCTCCTCGGTGTGGCCGTCCGTCTCCCGTCCGGTACGGGCGAGTTGAGCGACGGGATCGGCGCCCAGGGTGCCGCGCGCCTGGTGGCGCGGCACCTCGCGCTCGTCGTACAGCCTCAGCAACTCCCTTGCGGCGGGCCCGAATTCGTCGCCCGCGTCAAGTGCGACGGGAGCCAGGTCGAGATAGACACCGTCGAGCGCGGTGGCCAGACCGCTCACCGGGACTCCGGCGGCTCCCACGCCCAGCCACAGGGAGGTGACGCCGTTTTCGAGGTCGGCGAGCACGGCTTCATTGGTACGGGCGGGATCGGGCCGCGTATGACGCTGACGTACGTCCCAGCCGGAGACGGCACCGCCCTCGGGCCGACTGCCTCGGACGAACGGCGCGAAACCTGGATAGCCGACGAAACCGGGAAAGGCGTCGGGAGAGGCGTCGGCGCCGGGCGTGTCTTCGGCGGTGTAGAGCGGACGGGTGATGAGCCCGTCCTGAAGCGTCGTGGCAAGTGCCTCCTCGGCGGCCGGCCCCGAGACGTCACGACCCGATTTGCGCAGAACGCCTGCCACCAGGCTCTGCCACTGCTCGCGGGTCGCGTCGGGGAACTCGGCGGCCAGGGAAAGCCCGTCGTCAGGCAGGACCGTCATGCCCAGATGTTAGGACAGCACGCCGAACGAGCAGCAGAGCGCGCGCCTGTGAGCTATCCCTCTCCGCAATACGCCATGTGTAGGACTTTCACCGCACGCGATGCCCTACGGGAGTGAGCACGGTGAATGGGAGCCGGGGCCGCCGACGGCAGGGCTGATGACAAAGGTGATGGCAGGGGGCTGCCAGCCGTGCCGCCAGCTTCAGACGCTAGGCTGCCCCAACCCGGCATGTGATCGCTGATCGATGATCACTGATCGCCATGCCACCGGCCTCAACGACGCCATGTCCGCAGGACGAGCAGGCGTGAGACATAGGACCACGTGAGTAGGACCATCTGCCCATCCATATGATCTAACCGCGCATCGACCGTCAGCTCTCAGCCCGCCACTGTGCCCGCGGTTTCCGCCGGCCAGTGCATGATCCTCTCTTGGATGGCGTAGTACCCCATGTCTTGGTTCGAATCTTTCGTCCTCGGGCTCGTCCAGGGACTGACCGAGTTCCTGCCCATCTCCTCCAGCGCGCATCTGCGGCTGACGGCGGCGTTCGCGGGCTGGCACGACCCGGGTGCGGCGTTCACCGCGATCACGCAGATCGGTACCGAGGCCGCCGTCCTGATCTACTTCCGCAAGGACATCGCCCGTATCGTTTCCGCATGGTTCCGCTCGCTGACGAACAAGGCGATGCGCAGCAACCACGATGCGCAGATGGGCTGGCTGGTCATCGTCGGCTCGATCCCGATCGGGGTGCTCGGAGTCACGTTCAAGGACCAGATCGAGGGCCCGTTCCGCGATCTGCGGCTGATCGCCGTCACGCTGATCGTGATGGGCATCGTCCTGGGTGTCGCGGACCGGCTGGCGGCGCGTGACGAGACCGGCGGCAAGCACCGCGCCATCAAGGAGCGCAAGTCCCTCCAGGAGCTGGGCGTCAGGGACGGTCTGATCTTCGGCATCTGCCAGGCGATGGCGCTGGTCCCGGGCGTCTCCCGGTCGGGCGCGACGATCAGCGGTGGTCTGCTGATGGGATACACCCGCGAGGCGGCGGCGCGTTACTCGTTCCTGCTCGCGATCCCGGCGGTCCTCGCCTCCGGTGTCTTCGAACTGAAGGACGCCGGCAACGGCGGCCATGTGTCCTGGGGCCCCACGATCTTCGCCACGATCATCGCGTTCGCGGTGGGATATGCCGTTATCGCCTGGTTCATGAAGTTCATTACGACCAAGAGCTTCATGCCGTTCGTGATCTACCGCGTACTGCTCGGCATCGCGCTGCTCGCCCTGGTCGGTACGGACACGCTGAGCCCGCACGCGGGCGAATCAGCGGGCTGACAGGCACGGGCACTGACAAGCACTGACGAGCCAGAGGCAGGGGCCGGTCGGGGCGGGAGCCGGAACCGGGCCGAGGGAGTGTGAGCAAGGACGCGCTCCCGACGGTGTCTTGACGCTCGCCCTGCGCCTACGCTTGTCATATGTCCTCCACTCGTGCCACCGCATCCTCGGCCCGCGACGCCGTCGCGGCCAATGAGCGGATCCGCGCGCTTGTCGACGCGGCCGACGCCTCCGACGGTACGTGGCCCTCGGAGGCGTACGAAGTGCTTCTGCGGGAGTGGGCCGCCGCCCTGCACGGCGGCGTCCATCATGTGGACGAGGCCGCGTAGCCGCTTCCCTCGCGGCCGCTTCCCTCGCGCGTGATCGGCTTGGTCGGCGTGGTCGGCCCGATCGGCAGGAGCAGTTCGGGACGGTCCCACATCACCGCGGGTGGATTCGCGGCTTCTGTGCCGGTCCGCCGGGCGCCCACGCTGCGGTAGAAGCCTTCGGCGGGCGGGTGCGAGACGATACGGACACGGTCGAGCCCGGCCTCACGCGCGCCGGCCTTCATATGCTCGATCAGTCGGCGGCCGATACCGAGGCCCTGTGCGTCGTCGGCCACGAACATCAGGTCGAGCTCCGCCGTGGCGAGAGCGGGACTCGGGGCGGAAGCGGGAGTGGGCATTGGAGTGGGAGTGGGAGTGAGCAGGATCAGGGCGTAGAAGCCGAGGATCCGGTCGCCGGAGCCGACGGCCACGAACACCTCATGGGCCTCGATGTAGTCGGGACCGACCCGGTAGCCGGCGATCATCGGCGCGTACGGGCCCTCGTAGGCACGGGAGCGGCGTACGAGGGCGGTGAGCCGCTTGGCATCGCGGGCGGTCGCTCGTCTGATCCGTACGGCTTCGCCTCCGAACGTCTCGCCGCGCGCATCCGCGATCTCCCTCGCGGTCCTCCCCGTAATCTTCGCACCCATGAAGTGAGTATTACTTACCCATGGGACACGGGAGACAGGAGGGTCTCCGGACACCACCCGAGTCCCCTATCGGCACAGCTCTCACATCGGCACGGCGGTCGCCGCCTCCGCCTCGCCTGTCGCCGCCCGCAGCGCCAGGGCCGCGAGTGCCTCCGGCGCACCCGCCTGTCCTCTGATACCGGGGAAGGCGTTGATGTCGACGATCAATGGCGCGCCGCCGCCCGCGTCGATCAGATCCACGCCGTACACGTCGAGCGCGAAGACCGAGCCGACCTGGCGGACCAAGTCGAGCCATCCGCCGGGCAGATCGGCCAGTGCCAGCGGGAGAGTCGGGCCAGGGCCTCGGCTCCCGGGCCGGCGCAGGCGATCAGGCTCGGGCCGGGAATCCAGTTGGGAATCCGGCCGGCAATCCGGCCGGCAATCCGGCTGAGGATCGGCCAGTTCCGAGCGGCGCAGACCCGCGAAGACCTGACCGGCGATCACCCACAGCTTGTGGTCCCAGCCGCTGTTCGCGGTGAACGGCTGGACCACCACCGGCTCGTCGGGCCACTCCGCACACAGTTGGCGCAGCCGTACGGCGTTGTCGGCACGGGCGACCAGATCGTGCCGTCGGCTGTGGCGGCTCTTGACCACGAGTGGATACGGCAACAGGTCGGGTTCCGTGGCGAGTTGCCGTAGAGCGGCCACCGTACGTGTGCTCGCGAACGGCAGCCCGGCGGACCGGGCCAGCTCGGCCATCGGCACCCGGTCCTGGCAGAGTGCGGTCGCGGCGGCCGAGTTGACCACGGGAGCGCCACGCTCCTCGAAGGACCGGGCCAGGGCCAGCGCGCGCGGTGTCCGTGCCTTGAGGAGATAGACATCGGCGAGCGCGCCCGCGCCCTCGGACACCGACGGCCGGGACGCGTCATCTCCCGTCTCCGGATCGATCGGGTCCACCTTGTGACGCGGCGTCAGCAGTGCGGTCGTGGCGGCCAGGAGCGGATGGCCGGGCCGGGATGTGATCAGACAGATCCTCATCGGCCCTCACCGGCCGCCGTGGCGCGGAACTGCGCGGAAACACGCGCCGGTTCCGGGAGCGGGATGACGTCCGCCGCGCCCGGTTCCGTACCGTCGGCGCTCGGTCCCGTACCGTCGGTACGCGACGCCGCCTCACCCGTGTTCGGCCGTGCGCCGCCCGTACGCGCCAGTTCCAGTACGGCCCTCGCCACCCGTTCCACCGCGTCGGGCACCAGCCGGAAGCTCGGGAAGTCATTGACGTCGACGATCACCGGACCGTCGGGGCCCAACAGCACGTCCACGCCGTACAGATCGAGCCCGTACACCGCCCCGACCTCCGCCGCCATCCCCGCGACCTCGGCGGACAGCGGTACGCGCCGCTCGTGCGCGGGCCGGTCGGGGTGGAGAGGTGAGCAGCGCTCGGTCGCGTACAACTCACCGCCGACGCAGTACACCTTGAGGTCGATCCCAGAGTTGCGCACATACGGCTGGGCGATCAGCATGCCCTCGCCGGACAGTTCGCCCGCCAGCTCGGCCAGCCGGTCCGCTGAAGGCACCAGCCGTACGGCACGCCCCGAACTCCCGTCGGCGGGCTTGACCACCAGCGGGAACTCCGTCTCCGGCAGCTCTGCCAGCGCGTCGGGCCGCGCCGCCGCGTACGTCACCGGCATCGGCAACCCGTGGCTCCGCCCGATCACCGCCGCGAGCGCCTTGTCGCGCACACCACGGATCGACCGCGCGTCATTGACCGTTGTCAGCCCGACCGCCGCCGCCGCTTCGAGCAGTGTCAGTCCCGGTCCTCCCGACACCGTCTTGAGCACCCAGGCGTCATGGCTGCCCGTCCGCACCGTCTCCGACAGCCGCAGCAGCGAACTGCCGGGCCGCAGCACATCCACCCGGTGCCCCCAGGCGGTGAGCCGGCGGATCACCTCCACGGGCATCCCGTCGTACCGGTACTGCTCCTCCACCAGAAAGCAGAGTCTCATCGATCTTCCCCGTAACCCCGGACGTCCGAGCGTCCTGTCCGGCACTCTGTGAATCCTTACCGGCCATGATCCGCCCTTTCCCGGCCACCGCTCCCACCAAGGCCGTCCGACATGCCCACCAGGACCGCCCGGCATCGCCGTGTGCCGTCAGGGCGTCCGCGCTGCCTCAAGAGGCAGGGCGGAGTGCCCCCGGGCGATGGAGACCGGGGCTGGACGGTCCGGCGCGCACGCCGCGAGGGTGGACGGTGGAGATTCAGGCAGGCCGGCAGGCAGGGCGGAGAGGTCCGAGGAGACCGCGATGCGCGCACACGAACACGAGCAGGAGCAGGGACAAGGGCACGAGCACGACGAGCCCTTCCGGTCCGCGCGGGCCACGGGCACGGCGGAGGTGGCGGACGCACGGGAAGCCGCCGGCGCGTCGCGTCTCTTCGAGGCCGCCGCGACGGGACGGTCCGATGTGGTCGGACCTGCCGGTATGGCCGGCCTGCAACGGGCGGTCGGGAACAGCGCCGTGGGGTCGATGCTCGGCAAGGGCTCCATGCCCGCCGTGGCCGGGGAAACGGAGTCCGAGGAGGTTCAGGCCACGGAGGAGCGCTCCTCCGTGCACGACGTCGTCTCCTCCGGTGGCGGACAGCCGCTCGACACCGACACCCGCACCGACATGGAGACACGGATGGGCGCCGACTTCTCCGACGTACGTGTGCACACCGACTCGGCGGCACACGAGTCGGCGAAGGACGTCGGCGCGCACGCGTACACCGTGGGCAACCATGTGGTCTTCCAGCGGGACAGTTACGATCCGTCGTCGCCCGGCGGACGCACCACGCTGGCCCATGAGTTGACGCATGTGGTCCAGCAGCGCAACGGGCCTGTCGAGGGTACGGAGGCGCCCGGCGGTATCCGTGTGAGCGATCCGTCCGACCGCTTCGAGCAGGAGGCCGTCGCCAACGCCGACCGGGTACTGTCCGGGCCAAGTCCGGAGCCGACTCCTGCTCCTGCTCCTGCTCCTGCTCCTGCTGCGGACGTTCAGTCCGTGCCCGTGCAGTCCATGTCGTCCGCGCCGTCCGTACAGCGCCAGGACGCGGAGGGCGAGGACGAGGAACCGGCCGACGTACAGGGCTCCTTCGTCCAGCGGGCGGAGGAGGGCACCGAGGAGGAGGAAGAGGCTCCGCCCGCCTGACCGATCCCTCTCCGCCCTCTCCTTGCCTCTCCGCCGGCCGCCGTCCCGCCGCCGCTACTGCGCCGCGTCCGTCCGCAGCGTGCCGCCCAGCAGCAGTGACTCCGCGCACCCGGACGGCGTCGGTGCCTGTACGGGCCTGCCCACCCGCCGGCAGTCGACGGTCATGGTGATCTCGCCACCGGCCGGTACCAGAATCGGTGTGACGAAGTGGTAGTCGGAGTCGCGGAAGTTCTCCAGGGCCAGCCGCAGGACGGGAGCGTCCTGGCTGGAGACGACCAGTGTGCCGGCGTCGCCCTGCGGGTTCTGGACCACGATGTCGGTGAGTTCGAACGTACTGCCCGCGGGCACCTGATACGCCGAGCCTCTGCTCGTACCACCGCCGACCGCGTCCCTGACCTCGACACGTGCGCTGGTGGGCGTACCTGTCCCGGCCACGCTGCCGGCGTCCGAGCCGGAGCTCGCCCCGGACCCGGA
>NZ_FMDK01000894.1 GCF_900091995.1 Streptomyces sp. MnatMP-M17 | reverse complement strand
GGGGAGCCGGCAGCGCCCGGTGCCCGAAGGTGTCGCGATCGGCGATCCGGAGCGGATCGTCAAGGCCATCAAGGTATGGGAGTCGGTGGGCGTGGACGCGATCAACTTCCTTCTGAACACGGCGAATCTGGTGCCTCAGGAGCAAGTCCTCGACAGTATGCGGCTGTTCGCCGCGGAGGTCATGCCGCACTTCGCGGAAGGCGGACGCTGATGCTCAGCGGTACCGCGGATCCGGAGATCATGGCCGCCGACGCGCCGTTCGTCGCCGCTCCCGCGACCGAGCCTCTGGTGTGCCGGGGAGCCGAGGTGCTCCAGGCGGTGTACGAGGTGCGAGGTGATGCGCGGCAGGCCGTCCTCCCGCCCGCCCTGCATCCGGTGAATCCGCCGGCGATCACAGTGACGGTCATCAAGGCGGAGGAGAGCGACGTCGGACCGTTCACCTTGGCGGAGACCCGGATCATCTGCCGCAGCGGCCCGCGCAGCCGTGGCATGCATGTGTCGTGCTTCGTGCAGGGCGACGAGGCCGCGCGGCTGCTCGCCGAGCGGTGGGCGTACCGGGTGCGCCCGGCCGAGGTGGAGCTGCGCCGCCGGTACCACGGCTCGACGGCGGTGGTCCGCTGCGGTGAACTCCGGCCTCTCGCGCTGGATCTCCTCGATCCGCGTCCGCTCTCCCCCGCCGATCTGCGGTTCACCGACGCCCTCCAGCTCGCCCGGACGCCGGCCGGTATCAGGTTCCTCCAGGTCGAGCGCGCCTACGAGATACATGAGGCCGGCCGTGGCCGGCCGTCGCTGACCGCGTTCGACGCCGCCGCCTGGGGTGAGCCCCGGCTGCATCCCTCACATCCGGTCTCCGCGCTGTGGGCGACCGCCGATATGACGATACGGCCGGTCCGCTATCTGTGCCGCGCCGATATCGGCGCTTTGGAAGGGACGGAACGAATTGGCCAGTGACGACAGGACGTCGCCCCGCGACGCCTCCGCCCATCTCCATGGTCATGAGCACGCCTCCGCCATGCAGCCCGGCGCCTCGGGGCCGCTGCGTGGAATCCGCGTGACAGACCTCACCCGGGCCGTCTCCGGGCCCTTCTGCACCATGATGCTCGCCGATCTGGGCGCCGAGGTGATCAAGGTCGAGCCGCCCGTCGGCGATCTGCCGCGGTTCAGCGGACCGTTCACGAAGGACGACACCGTCCGCGGCTTCGGCGGACTGTTCGGCAGCATCAACCGCAACAAGCTGGGGATCGTGCTCGATCTCACCACTCCCGCCGACCGCGAGAAGCTGCTGAAGCTGATCGACACCTCGGACGTGGTGGTCGAGAACTACCGGTCCGGTGTCATGGAGCGGTGGGGCCTGTCGTACGAGGCCCTCCATGAGCGCAATCCGCGGCTGGTCTACGCGTCGATCCGCGGGTTCGGTGATCCGCGCACCGGCCGCAGCCCGTACGTCGACTGGCCCGCCTACGATGTGATCGCGCAGGCGATGGGCGGACTCATCAGCATGACGGGGCCCTCCGAGGCGGAGGCGGTGCGGGCGGGACCGACCATCGGCGATCTGTATCCCTCCGCGCTGTCCGCGATCGGCATCCTCGCCGCCGTCCTGCACGCCCGGAACACGGGCGAGGGACAGATGGTCGATGTGGCCATGGTGGACTCGATCGTGTCGCTGTGCGAAACGGCCGTCTACCGCTACTCCTACACGGGCGCCGTCAGCCGGCCTACCGGCAACAGCCATCCGCAGCTGGTCCCGTTCGACATCTATCCGACGAAGGACGGCAAGTGCGCGATAGCGGCGCCGACCGACAATCACTGGAAAGTGCTCTGCGAGGTGATCGGGCGCCCTGAACTCGCCGGTGACGAGCGTACGTCCACCAATGGCAGCCGGGTGGCCAACACCGGGATCGTGCAGCAGGCCATCGCGCGGTGGACGGCGGAGCGGACGACCGACGAGATCGCCCGGCAGCTCGGCGGGCGCGTACCAGTGGGACCGGTGAACGACGCCGCCGATCTGTTCGAGGATCCTCATCTACGGGCCCGCGACATGCTCGTCGCCGTGGACCAGCCGGGCGGCGGCCGTCCGGTGGTGGTCCCCAACTGCCCGATCCGCTTCACCGCGACGCCGTCCGGGGTCTATCGACGGCCGCCACTGCTCGGGGAGCACACGGAGGAGGTACTGGCCGCGCTGGACGGGGAGGTCCCTCCGGCGGATCCACCGGAGGGAGACGGTCGGCGAAGCGGACAGAGCCCGCCGGTGTAACGGCCGGACGGCTCAAGGCGGCGACGCAATGCCGGTACGGGACCGACGGCGCGGCGGCGCGGCGGGCTCAGGAACGGCGGCCCGTGAGCGCGAGCAGCCGGGCCTGCGGATCGGCGCCGGGCCCGGCCGTGACATCGGCGAAACCCCACTGGGCACGGATTCCTGGACGGGCGGTGATCAGGTCCGTGCACTCCTGGACCAGATCGGCCGGCAGCCGTGGATCCTCGCCGGTGGCCCGGCCGATGTCCCAGCCATGGATCAGGACATCGATGAACCGCTGTCGCGCGTACACCCGGCCCGGCCTGGCACCGTAGGACAGCGGCCACAGACGCTCCATCGCGCCGTCGGCCGCGAAGGCGCCAGCCGCGGCCGACACCGACGCCTGGTGCGCGGCCACCGGGTCGTCACCGAGCAGATCGCCGTCGAGATCCGTCCCGACCTCCTCGATGGTCCGGCCGCGTCCCAGCTCATCCACCCAAAGGTTGCCGCTCACCAGATGGTTGACGAGCTGCCGTACGTTCCACGCCTCGCAGGGGGTCGGGGATTCCCACTGGTCCGGGCCGACGGCAGCCACGAACCGGTGGGTCGATCGCAGTGCTTCCTCATGCAGCGCACGGATATCCATACCTATATAGTAGGATATTTAGCGATCCTTTCACCTGTGCTTCTCCGCCAACTGTCAGGCAGGATCGGCACGTTGGCCGAGCAGCCGCTCGATCGACCGGTCGTACGCGGCGGTCCGGGCGAACGCCTTCGCCGCCAGCGCCTGACGCCACGTCAGATCGGTGGCATCGACCCGGCCCTGCGCGGCGGCCAGCGCGTCCAGCACCGCGCCGTAGTCGGCCGGATCGACGACCGGCAGGACATCGGCGAAGTTCTTGGCGGCGGCACGCACCATGGCCGGGCCTCCCACATCGACCGATCCCATCGAGGCGCCCGGCTCTCCGTCCGCCTCCAGATCACGGAAGTTGCAGACGAGCACATCGATACGAGGGATGCCGTACTCCTTGGCGTCCGCCTCGTCCGCCGCGTGTCCGCGCCGGTACAGCAGCCCGCCGAAGACCGAGGGATGAAAGGCGCGCACCCGGCCGCCCATCAGCTCCGGGACACCGGTCAGATCGCCGATGACAACGGCGTCGGTCCCGGCGCGCCCGAGCAGGTCCGCCGTGCCACGCGTCGCCACCACCGTCGCACCGAGGTCACGCAGACCGGCGCCCAGCTCCACGATGCCCGTCTTGTCCGTCACTGACAGTACCGCGTACATCCCCGGCCCTCCGGTGTGTTCAGACGAGTAGCTGCGTCACCCGGGACAGGGTGTCCCGGACATTGGCCTCGGCGATCGCCTCATGTGCCTCGGCCGGCTCCATCCAGCGCAGCGGTGCGTCGGAGTTCTCCGGCCGCGCCGCGTCGGGATCCCGTGTCGCCAGCACGAACCGCAGATCGGCGTGGTGGTGGGCGGGCTCCTTGCTGTTCGCGGGAACCGCGACGACCGCCACGTGCCGCACCTCGGCGTCCGGCCAGGGCGACAGATCGGTGAGCCCGGTCTCCTCCCGTCCCTCCCGCAGGGCGACGGCGAGCGGGTCGTACTCACCGTCGTCGGCGTGCCCGCCCACCAGCAGCCAGGACTCGTGGCGCGGGTGCCAGCGCAGCAGTACACGGCCGCTGTCCGGGTGCACGATCAGCGCGGAGGCCGTGATGTGTACGGGCGCCGACCGCGCCCATGGGTCGTCGGTCCCTTCCACGAGGGCGAGCACCTGTGCCACATCGGCGCGCTCCTCCTCGGTTCGCGGACTGTGTCGGGCAAGGAGACCGGTGATTGTCTGACGGGTCATAACCATGGAACGCATCCTATTTGGGGACGGCATCACGGCGGCGCGGTGCACGGTCGCCCGAGCTATGACGGGCGGCGGCGTGCTGCACGAGGCTCCTTGGGCAGGCCGAGAAGCCGTTCCGCGATGACATCCCGCAGGATTTCGGCCGTACCGGAACGGATGGTCCCGGCCCGTCCCGTGAGAAGCGCCTCCTGCCATCGGTCCGTCGCGTAGCCGTCGCCGTCCGGACGGACCAGCGCCGGCGCGCCCATGATGTCGAGGGCGATCTCGCCGAAACGGCGGTGGTACTCGGCGCTCAGCAGATGCGTCACGGCGGCATCGGCGCCCGGCACGGCGCCCGCTCCGGTACGTGCCGCGGCGCGCCGCTCCAGCAGCCGCAGCAGAGTGATCCTGGTATAGGCCCAGGCCAACCGGTCACGGATCACGGGATCACGCGACCGGCCCGTCTTGTCGGCCTCCCGGACCAGATCCCAGAACTCCGCCTCGAAGCCGAGATGGCGGCCCGCCGCCCGGCCCGCCCGCTCATGGGCCAGGCCCGTCATGACCGCCCGCCAGCCGCCGTTCACCTCTCCGACGACATCGCGCAGCGGCGCCCGGGAGCGGTCGAAGCTCAGCTCACGGCAGTCCGCCGTACCGTCCGCCTGCCGCACCACACGCCGGACAACGCCGTTCCCGCTGTCCAGCGGTACGACCACACAGGACAGACCGCGGTGGCCGGACGCGTCCGGACCACCGGTCCGGCACAGTACGAGCGCCCTGTCGGCCCGTTCCGCGCCGTCGACCCAGGCCTTGCGGCCGGTGATGACGATCTCGTCGCCCGTCACCGTGCCGCGCGTACCGACGGAGGCCAGATCGGATCCGTGCTCGGGCTCCGAGTACGCCAGGCAGTAGGTGTGCTCGCCCGAGACGATCCCGGGCAGCAGCCGGGACTTCTGCTCCTCCGTGCCGTGCGCCAGGATGGTCGGCCCGACGATCCGCTCACCGGCGCCGCGCCGGATCCGGGGCGCTCCCGCCCTGGCGCACTCCTCCTCGAACACCAGCGATTCCTGGGGGCTCAGCCCCGAACCGCCGTACTCCGGCTGCCAGTCCGCGCAGATCAGCCGCGCGTCGAGCAGACTGCGCTCCCATACGGCGGCGGCTTCGGCGGCGGCTTCCTCCATGGCGGCTTCGGCTACGGCGGCTTCCGCCGGGCGTGGCGGCGGGCCGGTGAGTCCGGCCGGAGCATGGGTACGGATCCATTCCCTGATGTCCTGGCGGAACAGCTCCGCGGCGGTGCGGGAAGGCGGGATGTCACCGGGCGCTCGTCCCACTGCTGTTGTCTCCCTCAAGGCGTCGGGAACTCTCAAGACGTCGGGAACTCAGATACCGATGCGCTGGGCCAGAAGTTCGCGATGGGCGGTGGCATCACCGAAGAGAATTTCGCTGCTCTTGGCCCGTTTGAAATAGAGATGGGCCGGATGCTCCCAGGTGTAGCCGATACCGCCGTGGATCTGGATATTCTCCGCGGCGGCGTGGAAATACGCCTCGGAGCAGTACGATTTGGCCAGGCTCGCCATCGCCGGTACCTCGTCGTTGTCCTCCGCGGCGGCCCAGGCGGCATAACCGGCGGCGGCTCCCGCCGACTCCACTTCGAGCAGCAGATCCGCGCATTTGTGCTTGATGGCCTGGAAACTGCCGATGGGCCGTCCGAACTGCACCCGCAGTTTGGCGTACTCCACGGCCATGTCGAGCACCTTCCGCGCACCGCCGACCTGTTCGGCCGCGAGCGCGATGGCCGCGAGGTCGAGCATCTTCGCCACGGCGGCCCAGCCGCGTCCTTCGGCGCCGATCAGACGGGCCGGCACCCGGTCGAAGGAGAGAGTGGCCAGCTTGCGCGTCTGGTCCAGGGTCGGGACCGGAGTGGCCGTGAAACCGTCCGTGTCGCCCGCTCCGTCGACACCGAAGACCGAAACACCGGCCGGCGTCCTGGCGACCACGAGCACCAGATCGGCCACATGGCCGTCCAGCACATAGTGCTTCTCGCCGGTCAGCCGCCAGCCGCCGGTCGCGGCCCGGCTGCCCTCCAGCGTGACACCGTCCTCGCTCCACAGCCCCGACCGCTCGGCCAGCGCGACGGTCGCGACGGTCCGCCCGGAGGCGATGCCCGGCAGATGGTCGCCCTTCGCCGTCTCGTCGCCGGACGCGAGCAGCAGACTGGCGGCCAGGGCCACCGACGAGAAGTACGGTGCGCACAGCAGCGCGCCGCCCATCTCCTCCAGAACGACGGCCAATTCGACGAAGGAGGCGCCGGAACCGCCGTAGCGTTCCGGAATGGCCAGCCCCATGAGGCCCAACTGTCCGGCCATCTGTTTCCAGACAACGGGATCGAATCCCTCGGTGCCCTCCATCAGCCGGCGTACCTCGTTCTCCGGCGATTTATCGGCCAGGAAACGGCGCACCGTACTGCGTAATTCTCCATGGTCGTCATTGAAGGGCGCGCTCACAACCACTCCCGTCGGATCGGACGGACCGGCGAAGCAAGGCGGATACAAAAACCATCCGCTTCCGGCGCCCGCGTTGTCAAGCACGCCGGTCGATTTCTCCGGCCAACGAGAGTGCCGACGGCGGAACTTGTCATGCGTCCGGTGTCCGGAACTGTGTGGCCCATAAGACGCACCGCGTCCGCCCGCAGGGCGTACTGCCCCGCGGACGGACGGTGTCGCTTTCGTAGCACTTCTTACATAGCGCTTCTTAGAACTGGAGCGCCCAGGAGTCGATGTAGCCGGTGTCGGCCGACGCGTTGTCGGTCACCCGCAGCTTCCAGGTGCCATTGGCCACCTCGGAGGAGGCGTTCACCGAGTAGGTGGTGTTGATGTTGTCCGCGCTGCCGCCGGTGCCGAACGCCTTGAGCGTGTAGGCGGAGCCGTCAGGAGCGATCAGCTGGACCTGGAGGTCACCGATGTAGGTGTGCACGATGTTCACGGGCACGCTCAGCGAGGCCGGTGCGTTGCCCGCGACACCGCTCACGGTGACCGGCGACTCGACCGTGGCGTTGTCGTTGATCGTGTAGTTGGCGGTGTTCTCGAACTTCGGGCCGGGCGGAGTGACCGTACCGCCGGGCACGTTGAGCAGCCGGTTCGGCGAACCGGTACCCGGGTTGGTGACAACGCCGGTGCTGGCCAGGGAGACCAGGCCGGAGGAGACCTGGGCCGGCGTGGACGTCGGGTTGGCGGCCAGGTACAGCGCTGCGGCACCCGTCACATGCGGGGTCGCCATCGACGTACCCGAAATGGTGTTGGTGGCGGAGTCGCTGGTGTTCCACGTCGACGTGATCGACGAACCCGGCGCGAAGATGTCCAGCGCCGTACCGGTGTTGGAGAAGCTGGAACGGGCGTCGGTGGAGGTCGTGGAGCCGACGGTGATGGCCTCGGTGACTCGGGCGGGCGAGTAGTTGGAGGCGTTCAGGCCGTCGTTGCCGGCGGCGACCGCGAAGGTCACGCCGGACGCGATGGCGTTGCGGACGGCCGCGTCGAGCGTGCTGTCCGCGCCACCGCCCAGCGACATGTTGGCCACGGCGGGCTTGACGGCGTTCCGCGCCACCCAGTCGATGCCCGCGACGACGCCCGCCGTGGTGCCCGAGCCGGCGTTGTCGAGGACGCGTACGGCGACGATCTTCGCCTTCTTGGCGACGCCGTACGAGGTGCCGGCGACGGTACCGGCGACATGCGTGCCGTGGCCGTTGCCGTCCTGGGCGACGTTGTCGTTGTCGACGGCGTCGTAACCGTTGGAGGCGCGTCCGCCGAAGTCGCTGTGCGAGATCCGGACGCCGGTGTCGATGATGTACGCCGTGACGCCCTGGCCCGCGGCGTCGGGGTAGGTGTACTTGCTGTCGAGCGGGAGGTTCTTCTGGTCGATGCGGTCCAGGCCCCAGGACGGCGGGTTGGTCTGGGTCGCCTCGGTGTGGAAGGTCCGGTTCTGGACGACGGAGGCGACGGCCGGGTCGCCGGCGAGCTTCTTCGCCTGAGCCTCGGAGAGGTGCACCGCGTAGCCGTTGAGGGCCTTGGTGTAGGTCCTCTCGATCTTGGCGCCGTACTCCTTGGCCAGCGCCTTGCCGGAGGCCGAGCCGGCCTTGGCGGCGGAACCGTGGAAGGTGACGATGTAGCTGTCGGCTATCGAGCCGGCGGCGCCGGCGTACTGGATCTGGCCCTCCTGCTGGGGGGCCGCGCTCGCGGGGAGCGCGGAGACGGCGCCGAGTACGAGGGCCGCGGCGGCTGCCGTACCGATGGCAAGGCCGAATCTTCGCCGGGCGGGACGCGTTACTGCCATGTGAGGGGTCCTCCTCAAGAGGTGGTGCGCTGATGGCGGGATGGGGTGTGGTGCCTTTCGACGCGCCTGGAGCCGGCGGACGCCGCTTGGGGCTGTGTGCTATTACGGCATGGCCATGTCAATCGGAGAAACGGGACCGATCGGACAGATCCAGGGTGGGGAGCCAACTCGGTGCGCCAGCCGAAAGATTGATGGCTCCGGGGCAATTCCGCAAGAGGACGCGGGTAGACGTGACACAGCCGCCACATGGCGGCCACGATGCCAATGACGACGGAACGCCACCAATGCCGCATCTGGCCCGCCCGTTGTCACGTACGACGTCCACGCCGCCGTAGACACCTTGGACGGAACCGGCGCGCCTCCGTCCACGTCGGCGCGGAGTCGCCGACGGCGTCGGCATCGTCACCCGGACCTGGTCCCCGATCGGCGGAGTGAACCGCTACTCCGCCGCCGCGAGGGAGCCCCGTACCTCTGGGTAGGCCACATCGTCGGGTAGCCGGTGGCCGAGAGCGGTCAGGCGCGACGCGACATCCGCCGGGCTCCTCCCTGTCAGACTCGCGCTGCGTAGAACGTGTTCAAGGTGGACGTTGTCCAGGGTACGAGCGGTCGAGCGTCGCCAGCAGCCGGATGTCCGCCTCGTCGGCGACCGCGGGCAGGTTCGCGTTCTCGTGCAGCCGATGTCCCAGCGCGGCTGGCCTCTCGGCGATCTCCGCAGGGCTCCGTCCCGTGGCGAGAGCCGCACGCAGAATGTGCCGCATCGACAGCCCGACAACGGTGTTCTTCACCAACCAGGGCCCGCGGCCGTCGAGTTCCTCGCTGAGGATGATGAGGTCGTCGGCCTCCGGATGGTCGGGCGCGGCCGGTCGGTCGTAGCCGAGCTCCGTCAGCCGGGCGACGATGTCCGCCGGACGGCGTCCCGTCTCCTGCGCGACAGCGAGGATGTGTCCGACGGGCGGAGTCCCGTAGAGCCAGCGAGCACCGTGGTGTTCTCCGTGTTCTTCCGAAGACTTGAGGATCAGCTCGTCAACGGGTTCAGGGGTGTACGGCAGCCGGAGGCCGAGCGCGATCAGTCGCGTGGCGGCGGCGTACGGGCTGCATATCAACTCTCCGGCCGCGACGAGTACCTGGAATGCGGACACCTCGTCGCCCCAGTCGAGCCATTTCCCATAGCGGCCACGGCCGGTGCTGATCAGCACCGTGTCACCGGGATGGGGGGACTCCGGCAGCGATCGGCCGGCGCCACCGAGCCGGAACCGGACTGTTCTGCAGTCCCAGATGGCGCAGTGCGGGCTTGCCCTCACCCGTGAGCAGCGGAGCGAGATGCCGACCGTTGTCCCGCCGCCGTAGTCGTCGTCGCCCAGTAGTCCGTCTCACGTGGCAATTTCTTCACACTGGAGACGCCAGGCCACCAAACCTGGATCAGGCAGATCCACGGGGTTCACATAGGGCGAGAAAGTGAATGCGGGCAGTCCGTAGAACTGCTCGACGTGGTGCACATAAGACAAGACCTGGCTCCCGACACTCCAAACCCGGTGGCTGTTCACTGGGTTCTATCAGCCACCTCTGACAACCTCTGACGGACAGAGCCCGACAGCGCGGTCCCGGACCTCCGTACGAACGGCGAACAGGCCGACCGCGGCGTGGAGCTGGCCCACCAAGGGTGGTCATGAAAATGGTCACTTGAGGCATTCGGTCAATATCCCGCTCGGGAGTTGCGACAATGCATACGTGGCCGATGACTGGAAGCGACAACTCGAAGCACTCCACGCGGGGCTGGTACGCCGTGACGATCCCGCCGCATGGGTGAGAGAAGCCGACGCGGTGGACGCCTCCCAGCGCTATCCGTATATCACCCTGCGCGGACCGGTCTTCGGTATCGCCGTACAGGATCCCGCGGCCGGACCGGACTGGCGGATACTGAAGCCGGCGTCGGACGGTATGCCTCAGCAGGCCCGGGACGGCCTGAACTCCCACCTCTGGTTCCAGGCCAAGGACGACACCAACGACCCGGGCGTGCGGCGCGAGCTGCTGGCCGCGGTGGCGGTGCTCGAAGACGAACCGGTCAACGAACTGGAGGTCCTCGGTACGCGCTACCGCGTGGTGCGCGGCGACGAGTTCGCGCGCAGTGGCACGGACGGACTGGAGCCGCCGCGGCCCACCGACGGGGAAGCGCGCGACGCCTTGTGGGAGGGACCTTACGATACCGCGGACCCGGACGTGGACTTCGTCCTCGATCCCGGCCGGGACGACGGCCTGATCGCGGGCGCCCTGAAGCTGTCGCTGCGCACCTTCACGTACCCCGGCTCCCGCTTTCCCGCCGGTGTCCGCGCGGACTCCGAGCGGGCGGCGGCGGCTTACCCGGACGTCACCCTGCTGCCCGTCTGTTTCGGCGTGGCCGAGCGCTTCGGTGAAGGGTGGCGGCCTCGCGGCGTCCTGATGCCCACGCCGCACGACGCCCGGCGTCTTCTCTACGACGGGATGGCCGAAACCTGGGCCAGGCTCTACGAGTTCGACCAGGACAAGAAGGCCACATACGCGCAGGCGGCCGAGGAATTCAAAGCCGCCGGCCGTGCCAACGAAGCACGTGTGAACGACCGCCTGTTCCGGATCTGCCGCGTCGAACGGGCCGTCCGTATGGGCCCCGACGGACCGGAACCACCGCGCCCCAGCGACCAGGACGAATACGGCCCCATGAAAATCCACCCGACCATGGACCTCGACGGCACCCTCCACTACGACGACTGAATCGCCGACCGACTGAATCCTCGGCCGACTGAATCCTCGACCGTGAGCCGTTCCGGCTGCCCGTGACCAGGGAGATCCATGCCGAGTCCGGCAGTCGCGAGGTAAACTCGTTGATGCTGACTTGCACCATAAAAGCCATGCGGGCGCGCCAGGACGAGAGGGAGTGAACGTGCGATGCGCGGACAGCGGTCGTCGTACGCGGGCGTGGCCTGCCCAATCGGAAGGGCGTCCTCGGTCGTCGGGGACAGATGGATCCTGTTGATCATGCGCAATGCCACGCTGGGCATGACGCGCTTCGACGAATTCCGCTCGGAGCTGGGAATCGCCGACAACATCCTTTCCAATCGCCTCGGCCGTCTGGTGGAGACGGGGCTGCTGACCAAGGCGGCCTACCGCGACGAGAGCGGCCGGGGCCGCCACGAGTACCGGCTCACCGCAGCGGGCGTCGATCTGCTTCCCGTACTGAACGCGCTGGCCGCCTGGGGCGAGGCGCATACGTCTCCCGCCGAACCGGCCGAGCCCATGCGAGTCCTGCACTCGGTCTGCGGGCACACTCTCGACGCACGCCAGTTCTGCGAGAACTGCGGCCGGGAGGCAGTACGCAGCGAGATCGCCTGGCTGCGGCCCTGGCACTCCCCGGAGCCTGTTCTCATCGCGGACGCCGTACCCGAACCTGCTCGCTGAGCGGGCATCCCGCAGCGGCGGCCGCCTCCAACCTGAGTTGCATATCGAAAGCTACGGGGTTACGTTCGGTGGAAAGGGTCATCGGGCACAGGCGCGCGACCTGACCGCGTGTGGGCGGTGTCTGTGTCACGGTGCCCGACCGCGCGGCACCGCTGTCCGGCCGAGTGGCGGGCGATGTGCCGCTTGGAGACCTTCACCGGAAGGGATGAGCGATATGACGGTCTCACCTTCTGTCGCGATTCAGTCGACGACCCACTCCATGACCCGTCTGAGGATCGTTGTCGATGCCTCCTTCGACGAGTTCCGCTCCCGGTTCGAACTCGCCGTACCACCGCTCGACACCCGGCGGATGGCCGAACTGACCGAGACACGGGCCAGTTGGGACGAGATGAAGTCGGCGGTCGCCGCCAACGCGCCTCACACCTTCGTGATCTATGCCACCGTCGACACAACACCCCTGATGTCACTGGCCGGCCACGACCGTCCCTGCGTCGAATACCTCATGGGCAACCACGTCATCGCGGAACGCATGTTCCGCCACGACCCGGCCGCGCTGCTCTACGCGCCTCTGCGCATCGCGCTCTACGAGGACGCCGACGGCCACACTGTCTTCGCGATCGACCAGCCCAGCACCGTATTCGCCGGACTCGGCAACCCGGCCATCGCGGACGTCGGACTCGAACTCGACCGCGAACTCGACGCCCTGCTGGCATACCTCGGCATCGGCCCGGTGACAGGGTCCTGACCCGGCGGCCCGCTGTACGGATTCTGGGCGGCCAAGGGTCTTTCGTTTGGATCAGGCTGGGTGAGGGAGCGCCCGCCGCGGGAGCGGCTGATGT
>NZ_FMDK01000859.1 GCF_900091995.1 Streptomyces sp. MnatMP-M17 | reverse complement strand
CTTCCACGGCACCTTCCTCGTCCAGCACTGGCTGGGCGCCGAAGGAATGCCACGCCGTTACGCGGACTATCTCGCCTCCGACGGATTCACCGCGCTGAACACCATTTCCACGATCAGCTCGTTCGTCCTCGGACTGTCGATCCTGCCGTTCCTCTACAACGTCTGGAAGACCGCCAAGTACGGCAAGAAGGTCGAGGTCGACGACCCGTGGGGCTATGGGCGTTCGCTCGAATGGGCGACTTCCTGCCCGCCGCCGCGGCATAACTTCCTCACTCTGCCGAGGATCCGTTCGGAATCCCCGGCATTCGATCTCCACCACCCGGAGGTCGCCGCGCTCGAACAGCTCGAAAGCGTCGGGCACGGCGGCGAGCCCGCCCTCGCCGGTGGCAAGGAGGCCGGGAAGTGAAGATCCAAGGCAAGATGTTCATCTGGCTGAGCGTCTTCATCCTGGCCGCCGCCGTGCTGTACGGCGTGTGGTCGAAGGAGCCGGCCGGTACGACCGCGCTGTTCCTGGCCTTCGGGCTGAGCGTCATGATCGGCTTCTATCTGGCCTTCACCGCCCGCCGGGTGGACGCGATGGCCCAGGACAACAAGGAAGCCGATGTCTCGGACGAGGCCGGTGAGGTGGGGTTCTTCGCTCCGCACAGCTGGCAGCCGTTCTCGCTCGCCATCGGCGGCGCGCTGGCCTTCCTCGGGATCGCGATCGGCTGGTGGCTGCTGTACTTCTCGCTGCCGCTGATCCTGGTCGGTCTGTGGGGCTGGGTCTTCGAGTTCTACCGGGGCGAGAGCCAGAACCAGTAGAACGCGCGTAGTGCCTTCTGGGGCCCGCCTTACTCGAACGGAGTAGGGCGGGCCCCCGTTCGTACCTCTCGTCGCGCGCTGAGTGAAAGATCTTCCTACCGTGTGCTCATGAACCACACGCCACGTCTGCGCGCTGTCCTCACCTGCACTCTGCTGGTCGTGTCCCTTGGCGCGAGCGCCAGCGCGTGCAGCAGTGACGACGGGCCGCACCCGCTCTCCGGGAAGCCGCGTGAAGCCGCCCCGGGGAAGATCGTCTTCAGTACGCCCGCGGGCGCCACCAAGGTCGATCCCAACAAGCCGCTCGAAGTGACCGCCAAGGGCGAGCGGATCACGGACGTCAACGCCGTCGACAAGGCGGGCCACTATCTGGCGGGTGAACTCACCGCCGACGGGCTGCGCTGGCATTCCACGGCACCACTGGCGGCCGGCTCCCGCTACACCGTCAAGGTCGCCACCGAGGACAAGAAGGGCAAGCCGGGCTCGCGGACGGTCACCTTCGAGACCATGCCCGCCAAGCGGACGCTCACGGTCGAATTCGGGCCGGACGCGGGCGAGTACGGCGTGGGCCAGCCCATCACCGCCACGCTCAGCCAGCCGATCACGGACAAGAAGGCCAGGGATGTCATCGAACGGTCGCTGAAGGTCCGTGCCTATCCCGCGGCGGAGGAGGGCGCCTGGCACTGGGTGGACGACGAGGAGCTGCACTACCGGCCCAAGGAGTACTGGCCCGCGAACGGCAAGGTCACCGCCTACAGCACCCTCCAGGGCGTGAAGATCAGCGACAAGCTGTACGGCGGTGCCGTCAAACCGCTCAAGCTGACCACCGGCGACCGCGTCGAGGCCATCGTCGACGCCAGCTCCCACTACATGACGCTGTTCCGCAACGGTGAAGAGGTCACCAGCATCCCGGTGACCACCGGCAAGCCCGGCTTCTCCACCCGTAACGGCATCAAGGTCATCCTGGGCAAGGAGTACTTCGTACGGATGCGCGGTACGAGCGTCGGCATCGGCGGCGGTGAGGGCTACGACCTTCCCGTGTACTGGGCGACCCGGGTCACCTGGAGCGGTGAGTACGTACACGCCGCGCCCTGGTCCGTGGGCTCGCAGGGATCCGCGAACGTCAGCCACGGCTGTGTCGGCATGTCCACCGCGAACGCGGCCTGGTTCTTCGAGAACGTGCAGGAGGGCGATCTCGTACAGGTGATCAACAGCGCCGGCGACTACATGGAGGACTTCGGCAACGGCTTCGGCGACTGGAACGTGGACTGGGAGGACTGGCGCGAGGGCAGCGTTCTGCTCGCCGGGACGAGGGAGGGCACCAGCCCCGCAGACCCGGCCCGCCTGCGCCCGCTGGTCTGAAGTCCGGTCCGGCGGCCGGTCGGAGAGCCGGTTCGGCAACGTCGGCGGACACCCAGGTCCTGCCGTCCCTCGTGGGCGGCAGGACCTGGCCCGTTTCCGGTCAGCTCAGACGTCTGTCCGCTCAGGCGCTGATGGCCAGCCGGTGGCGGAGCAGGGCGGCCAGGGCGTCCGCGAAGCCGACCGGTTCGACCGGCAGCGTCACCGCCGCGTCCGCACGGCTCCAGGTGGCCAGCCAGGCGTCCTGCGGGCGTCCCATGAGCAGCAGCACGGGCGGGCAGTTGAAGATCTCGTCCTTGATCTGCCGGCAGACGCCCATTCCGCCCGCGGGCACCGTCTCGCCGTCCAGTACGCAGACGTCGATCCCGCCCCGGTCGAGCTGTTCCAGCAGGGCGGGCAGGGTCGCGCACTCCAGGAACTCGACGGGCGGTACGTCGGCGGCCGGCCGGCGTCCCGCTGCCAGCCGGACCTGCTCGCGGGTGTTCGCGTCGTCGCTGTAGACCAGCACCGTGGCGGTCGGCTGCATTGTTCCTCCGTGACATCAGTGTCTGCGAGGGCTCCAGGGCTCCGTCGCCCTGAACCGATGCGCGGATGCTACTCCGTCGGAGACCGAGTCAGCACGGGTACCGACACCGTTCGCCGGCCCGTTCGAGCTGGGCACACTCCACGGACACACCGAACGGCACCCCCCGGAGTCAGGGCGGGATAAGCGACCGACATAATGTCGGTCGTGGCGACAGCAACGACAGTAGAAACCGGGCACGCGCACCCGTCGGTCAACCGGCCGAACCTCACCAGCGTCGGAACCATTATTTGGCTGAGTTCCGAGCTGATGTTCTTCGCGGCCCTCTTCGCGATGTACTTCACCCTGCGATCGGTGATGGGCGCGGCGCACTGGAAGGAGATGGCGTCGCACCTGAACATCCCGTTCTCGGCGACGAACACCACGATCCTGGTGCTCTCCTCCCTCACCTGCCAGCTCGGCGTCTTCGCCGCGGAGCGCGGCGATGTGAAGAAGCTCCGCTCCTGGTTCGTGGTCACGTTCGTGATGGGCGCGATCTTCATCGGCGGTCAGGTCTTCGAGTACACCGAGCTTCTGAAGCAGGACGGCCTCTCGCTGTCCTCCGATCCGTACGGCTCGGTGTTCTATCTGACGACCGGCTTCCACGGGCTGCACGTGACGGGAGGTCTGATCGCGTTCCTGCTGGTTCTGGGCAGGACCTACGCGGCCAAGAGGTTCACCCACGAGCAGGCGACCGCGGCCATCGTCGTGTCGTATTACTGGCACTTCGTCGATGTCGTCTGGATCGGCCTCTTCGCCACGATCTACTTGATCAAGTAGCCGGGTCCCGCGCCCAAGCGCACACAATCCAGAAACACCGACGCAGAAGATCCTGACACCGGGGTAATCCGTGAAAAAGCTCTCCGCACGACGACGCCATCCGCTGGCGGCGGTCGTCGTCCTACTCCTCGCGCTGGCGGCCACCGGGGGGCTGTACGCCGCGTTCGCGCCCGCGGGCACGGCACAGGCTGACGAGACCGCCCAGTCCCTCGCCATCGAGGAGGGCAAGAAGCTCTACTCCGTCGGCTGCGCAAGCTGCCACGGAACCGGCGG
>NZ_FMDK01000861.1 GCF_900091995.1 Streptomyces sp. MnatMP-M17 | reverse complement strand
CTTCCCCTGCCACAGAGGCAGGATCGGCAGGTCCTCGGCCACGTCGTCCTGGAGTTCGCCGAAGGAATTCTCGGTGGTGCCCCGTTCGGCATGGGCGGCGGTGTCGGGGATGATCCGGTCGGTGATGTCGTTGTTCACGTAGCCGTTCTGAAGGACGTTGTCCTTGCCGAAGAACGGCTGGGTGAAGTTGTCCGGGTCGGGGTAGTCCGGGACCCAGCCCTTCACGTAGACGCCGAGTTCGCCGGCCGCGATCCGTTTCTCGTACTGGTCGAAGGGCAGAGACTTGACTTCGGCGTCGATCAGTCCGCTCGCGTTGAGCTGCTTGGCGATCGCCCGGAACTCGTCGTCGGTGGCGGGGCCGTAGCGGCTCGGCGTGGACCACAGCGTGAGCCTCACCTTGCCGGTGATGCCCGCGGTACGCAGCACCTGTTCGGCTTTGGCCGGCTGCGGGTCCCCGCCGTACATGTCGAAGAACGCGGTGTTGTGGGCCGTGATGCCGGCCGGGATGATCGAGTACAGCGGGGTGGCCGTGGAATGGTAGACCTCGCTGACGAGTGCGTCACGATTCAGCAGGTACGCGATGGCCTTGCGCACGGGGAGCCGTCCGACCACCGGGTCCTTCATGTTGAAGACCAGGTGCTGCACCTCGGCGCTGGTGCCTTCGACGACGTTGATGCCACTGTCGGCCGCAGAGGTGGAAGCCTCCAGTTGGGAGATGTCCCGCGCGGACAGACCGCGATAGGCGACATCGATGTCGCCCTTCTCCAGCGCGGATGCCAACTTCTTCTGGTCGCCGCCGAAGAAGTCGAGGGTGATGCCCGAGTTCTTCACTCGTGCTGTTCCCCGGTAACCGGAGTTGACCGAGAAGACCGCCTTCGACTTGTCGAGGGAGTTCAGCGTGTAGGGCCCCGACCCGACGGCCTTGCCATCCTTGCGCAGGCTGTCCGCCGGGTATTCGCTGTGGTCCACGATGGAGCCGGCTCCCGAGGCGATCTTGTTGGGGAAGGTGGCGTCGGGAACCTTGAGCTCGAAGACGACCGTTTCCGCGTCCGGGGTGGTGATCTCCGCGATCGTGGAGAGCAACGGCGCGGGGCCGGCGGGGTCGTTGATCCTGATCGCCCGGTCGAAGGAGTACTTGACGTCCTCGGAGGTGAGGCTGTTGCCGTTGCTGAAGGCCAGGCCGTCGCGGAGCGTGCACCGGTAAGTTCTGTTGCCGTTCTCGAACGCACAGTACTTCGCCGCTTCTGGCTGGGGGGTCGCGCCTCCTCGGGGAAAGCTGAGCAGGGATTGGAAGACGTTGTTGAACAGCAGCCAGGACCCCGGGTCGTAGCCCGAGGCCGGATCTGCGGCCAGGATGCTGTCTGACATGCCCACGACGATTGAGTTGCCGGGCTTGTCGGTGCCTCCTCCGGGTTGCAAGCCGCAGCCGCTGAGCAGGGTCACCGCGAGACCAGCCCCGAGGATGGTGTTTGTCCACCGTTTACTTACGTTCACAGAACTGCCTCGTGTTTTCTGTCGGCCGCGCGAGGGCACTCGCGTGGCCGGAATTGATCCGGTCCGGCGTGAAGACCGCCTCGGCGTTTCCGTACCCGATGCCGTAGTGACCGTCAGCTGGATCTCGTCGTAGTGGCTACTGAAGACGGCCAAGGCATCGACCAAGTCCGCAAGGTCGCCGTGTGCCTTCACCAAGCCCATGCGGAGCCTTCCTTGACGCATCGCTTCAAAAGCGTCCGGCTGGACCCTGGGCATTGTCGATGTCCGCCAAGATTTCCTTTGCCGTCGGTACTGTTTGTTCCCCGACAGTCGTGATGTGCGCCACTCGGGTAGTGCGATTGAACAAGACGCCTCCCTGTGTCCTTCTCCAACTTCGGGATCCGCCGGCTCAGGGGGCGAGGAATCTCTGAAATGTGGTACTTGCATTGCTGGAAAAAATCTCCGTAACACAAAAATACGTGACTTCCGGGCATCACTCGACTCGTTGGCGAGTCGCGTCACTGCTGGAACCGGCACGTCTTGCCGGATTCGGCAACGGGTGGATGTCGGGTACTGGGTTCTTTGCCCTGTAAAAAATGCCGGCCGAAGCAGGTGCAGAGAGGAGTCTATCCAACCCGAAGACAGGAAGGCCTGCCCAAAACTTGCAAATGGTTGCCTGATCCTGCCGGCCCCTGCCGAGTTTACTGAAGCGCATAAAGAGCGTTCTGCCCATAGGGATTCTTAGTTACTTGTGCGATATCGGCCACGGCGTCGAACTTGTCGAGCCACTCCGGCGCCGAACCCCCGGTCCGGAAGGCCTGTGACGCATTCATTTGCCCCAGACCGGATCGCTGCGCGAACCCTCCTGCAGGCGCAGCAGCCGGACGAGCGCGTCGAGCAGCGCCGGCGGAGCGTCGCTCACAGAGATCCCCGACGGCCCGCGGCCAACAGACGCGGGGAGCGTCGCCGGATCCGGCTTCGAGCAGCCACTCGGCAACGGCGGAAGGCTCCAGCACGAGAGCGAACCCCTGCGCCGGCTCCTCGGGAGCAGCCCGGATGAACTGGACAGGGCCCGGTTCTCGGTTCGCCCGCCCAAGGATGAGTTCGCCCTTGGCGGGCGGCGCTTGGCAGTGGGTCGCATGATTGTGTTACGTCTCTATGCCAACCTGACTCGCAGCGACGAGGCAACGAACAGCGCTGATTGCCGCAGAATCCTTCCACGGCCTTCGCGGCGGGGCAGATTCCCTGGCTTCAGACAGGTTGGCCCCGTGGGTTGGCTGATTGATTCGACCACCGGAAACGGCGCTCGAATCACCGGTCATGCGTGCCGTCATCAGAGGGAACCCCACGATTCGAAATCCCCCGTCACTGGACGTGGTGACTGCGAGCCAGAAGCGTGCGGATTCTACATTTGGCAGAAAACCAGGATAGCTGAGGATCACCGCATCTGGCTGCTCCCTTCAACAAGAGAGTGGAGGCGCTGCGCCGCCCTCACTGAAACAGTGTGACCGGTTCGATATGCCGTTACGTCAAGAAATTCAACAGGAATTCCTGCGAGGTACATATCTCCTATTAGGTCGAGCAGCTTGTGCCGGGCAGGCTCGTCACTGAACCGTGGCGCGTTGTCGTACCCTTTCGGTCCTATGATGAGTGCCGTACGGTAGTCCAACCCCTGACCGAGCCCACGCTCGAGCGCCTGCTTCGCCTCCGCGCGAGCCGCAAAAGTACGAGCAGGAGCAACCTGCGCTGCGTACCCAGCAGGAAGCGTACAGGAAAAGGTTTGTCTCCCCGGCCACTGCTCTCCTCGGTCATATGTGTAGCTCCACAGGCCACTTCCTGCGGCCACCCTGATGTACTGCCGGCCATCAACAATCTCAAACGGAACGGACAGTCGAGGCTGCTCATCCTCCCGAATGTCGCGAATTCCAGCACCATTTATCAGCGCGACGAGAGGAGCAGCGCTTCCGTCAAGGGCCGGTATTTCCGGCGCGGTGACTTCCACCTCGACATCGGTGATTCCCAGTCCCCCGAAAGCGCTCATCACGTGCTCCACAGTGGAAACCGGACCCAACCGGGTACACAGCACTGTTCGTGAGATGTGTCGAGGGAGGGCAAGCGTACGGATACCGCCCAGCGTAAATGCTATACCGTCGGATCCGGGCAGAACAGTCATGAAAACTGGGGTGCCCGAATGAAGGCCGACGCCCTGCACCCGAATCGGTGCCGCAATGGTTCGACGCATGTACGGCGTAATCGCGCTCATGCCTCGCCACTCAGTCCTGCGCCGGCCCGGACCACCCTGACTCCCTGCCCCCGCTTTCTGCTTTCGTCCATGAATGCCAATACATGGAGCACCTCGATAACATGCCCGAAACGAGCGCGCACGGCATCGCGGCGATCCTCATACGGTCGGTCCCGATCGCTCAAAATCTGCCATGCTTTGACCAGGGACCGCACGACAGCGTCGGGGAATCCGGCACGCCTGACCCCTACGAGGTTAATGCCTCGGATTGCTGCACGGTCCGTCCCGGCGGTGATGCCATACGGGATAACGTCCCTGTCAATAAGCGCGCCCGCCGCAGCGAAAGCGTAGGAGCCCAGCCGGACAAACTGACCGACTCTCACCCCACCAGACAGCCGCACATGCCGATCGATGATCGCGTGCCCGGCGATCAAGGAATCGCTTGCTATGACGCATCCGGATCCCAGCGTGACGTCGTGCGCCACATGAACGCTGTTCATGAGAAGGCAGTCGTCGGCAACGCGAGTGACTCCCTCACTCTTCGCCGTTCCCCGATTCACGGTGACGTACTCTCTTATTTGATTACCGTCGCCAATTACCAGGCGCCCACGGCGGTCATCGAGGAACTTAACGTCCTGCGGGAACCCACCCAGCGAGGCAAACGGGTGGATAATATTACTTTTTCCGATGTCGGTAGGGCCAAAGATGGCCACATGCGAGATTAAACGCGTTCCCCGGTCGATCCTGACATAGGGCCCGACTCGGCAGAACGGCCCTATCGACGCATCTGGATCGATCTCAGCAAACGGATCTACTACCGCTGAAGAGTGAATCACGATATACCAAACCTTCGCGCGAACTTACGAGAGGACCTCTGGCGCAGGATAACTTTGTGCGGCTTTCACGAACCGATCGTCGGGGGAATTATCGAAGCGTCAGATGGCCGACTAGTCGACGACGTCGGAGGGAAGCCCGGGTACGAGCAAGTTCTGCCTCGTCTACCTCGTCTCCCGCTCCGCCTCCAATTCCGACGTCGTTCACGTCATCGAGGGCTGGACCAGTAAAAAGGACCACCACCGGGTCTTCGCGGGCGAGGCCGCCCAGGCCATCGTGGCGCAGATCGACCCGCTGCTGCCCAAGGAGTCCCCGTACACCGGCCACGTACCGGTCCGCGGCAGCCGCCTTCTGAGGGCCGCCGGCAGGCCGGCCGATCCCTCCTCCTCGATTCTCGGCAGACACGCAACAACTGGCTCACCCGAGTCCTGACCGCCGCCACCAGGCCCGAGGAAGACTGAGGAGCGCCGAAAACGTGGGGCCCGGCCCCCGCCACAGGTGTCCGCAGAACACGGGGCAGGCGCCGGGAAGTGGCCCGATACGCACCGGGCGAACCTCGGTACCCGTGTCCGGGCCCGCTTTCCAGGCGAAAGCCCCATCAACTTTCACCGAGAGGGTTGATGGGGCTTCGCCGTACCCTCAGAACGACGGCGACCCGCAGTTCGGCTGGCTGCGCGAACAGACTGGCGTGGATGTCGTGAACCCGAGCGGTGGCCCTGGTTTCCAGAGCCGTTTTCGTCGGCTCTGGAAACTCACACTGAGATCATGAGGAATTTCTTTCCTGCCCGGCCTCCGCAGCCGTGAGAATTCAGGGCGCGACTACTGGGTCACACACCAACGGTATCAAGCGGTTCCTCCGAGCCAACCGGAATCCCTGTTGTCTCTCGCGAAGGGGTTGGCTTCAGTGAACCTCATTCGCCAGACGTCCGAGTCGCTGTTCAACGCCCTTGATTCGCCCGGGAACAGCGTGATGACCGTCGAGGAGACGTTACCGTTGTAGAACTGGTAGCGCACCTCGACCGGGTACCTGCCGCCGTTGAAGGCCCAGACCCAGGCTTCCTTGCCGTTGCCGGGCGAGAGGTCGATCTGCCCCTGGTAACCCTCCCAGTTGATGAAGTAGACAGTCCCCAGGGCCGCCGCGTCCCCGGCGCTTGCCGAGGCGGGCGGGGCGATTTCCGAGGCGGTGGCCGGCTGCGCCATGAGGCCGAGGCCTGCAACAACCGTTGCGAGCCCCAGACCAACTGTCCGGAGTGTTGTTCGCTTCAAGGGAGTGCCTCTTTCCATTCGAAGTTGATCTGCGACGATCCGAGCGGGCTGATCGACGTACGAGCCGCCCGCACAGGCCAACCGGCCCTATCGGAAAGGCGGTTGACGATTAAAATTCAACCAGCCCGGAGGGAGACAATGCTGCAGAAAAACTGGCAAATCCTTGCCTGATCCCACCGCACTCGCCGTCCGGCCTCCCGCGCACCGCGCCCAACGCCCCCGGGGTTACGGCGCACCGCACCCTGGTGACCGGAGGTGGGGCGGCCGGCCCCCCGGGCCTCCCGTCTCCCGAGCGGGCCGCTTGCCGGGGGCCTCGGCCGTTCAGGCGCGTGGGGCGTGGGGCGTTCGAGGTGGGGCGGGGGGTGCGGGGCGCCGACGCCCGTGTGTCCGGCCAGCACATAAAGAAGGTGGTCAGGATCTCCCCGAAACCGAAGATGATCTCGTTGTGGAGGAACGCCTGCCCGATGAAGGGCGACAGGCTGAGCACTGCCCGCTCGGGGTACCGCCGGAAGACGATGCTGGCGATGCGCCCGAACCCTATGCTCTTCCGCTCGTGCATCGTGATCTCGCCGGTCGGCGGCGGAGCTTCATGCCCCGTTCCCGCTCGACACTCCGCTCAACCGAACCGACCAGTCGTCAGCCTCGGCGCCGTGGCCGTGGATCAACTGCCAGTGCGGACTCTCCGGGACGTGCCATCGTACGAGGAGGACGACGAGGCCGAGGACGACCCCGCGGGCGAAGGCGAGGCGCCAGCCCAGGTCCTTGAGGAGGACCGAGGTGTTCAGCATCACGATCGAGAGCAGCGAGCGGCCGATCGCACCCAGCCAGTAGCTGCCGCTGATGACCAGATTGACATGTCCCCGGTACTTGGAGGGGATCAGCTCGTCGGTGGCCGAGTTGATGGCCGCATACTCGCCGCTGATCCCGAATCCGGTGAGGAAACGGAAGACGAAGAATCACCAGGCGTCGAACGACAGTGCGGTCAGCGCGGCTGCTCCGAGATGGACCGCTAGGGTCACCGTGAACAGCTTCTTATGGCCGTACCGGTCAGTAAGCTGGCCGGAGAACAGCGCTCTGATACACGCTCCCGCCACATACAGCGCGGCGGAAATCCCGGTGACCTGGGCGGAGCTGACCGCCAGACCGCTGCCCTCCTCCGAGAGATCCCCCGCGATGTTCCCGCCGCGCGGCCCACCTCGCCTCCTACGCGGGCCTCGCCCCCACCACCAGATCCTCGGGGACCTCGACCCACGGCGAACACGCACCGCGAGGCGGAAACCGGCAGCTCAAACGCGCGATGTTCCTCTCCGCCTTCGCCCGCATAAACGCCGACCCCGCCTCCCGCACCGACTACGCCCGCCAACGCGCCCGCGGGAAAACCCACACACAGGCCCTCCTACGACTCGCCCCCCAGCGCATCAGCGTTCTGTTCGCCATGCTCCCCCAGTTCCTGGCGCCGAGAACAACCGCGCGGGCCCTTTACAGCGCCCGCGACGTCGAACACTGGATCACCCAGCGCCGCGTCTCCCCCGGGCCCGCCGCCTGATGCCCCACACCGAGACCGTCCCGCTCGGTGTACGGGTCCAGCGACATCGAGCACCGCCCCGACCGCCCCTCCCCCTACCGTGCCCGCGTCCGCTGGTTCGACCCCGTCTCCAAACGCCACACCGGCCTCACCTGGTTCGCCGACGCAGGCGTCCCCGCCCACGTCCTCCGCAAGATCGCCGGACACGGCTCCCTGCTCACCACTCAGCGCTACTTCCACCCCGACATGACCCAGATCACCAACGCCGGCAACGCCCTCACCGCACCCATCACCCTCGCCGTCCAGCCCGCCCCCGGACACCACCGCTGGACCGACTGGTCCCCACCTGGTACCCAACAAGCACGGAAAGGCGGTACCGGATTCCTCCGATACCGCCTGCGACCTGCGAAAACGCTGGTCGGGACGACAGGATTTGAACCTGCGACCCCTTGACCCCCAGTCAAGTGCG
>NZ_FMDK01000863.1 GCF_900091995.1 Streptomyces sp. MnatMP-M17 | reverse complement strand
CCGGCCGCACGGTGAGCGCGGGCGCGGGCGCGCTCACGGGACAGCTCGCCTTCGGTGAGGTGGCCGAGGCGGCCGAGGACGCCACGGAGGCCGAGGACACCGCGTACGCCGACGGCGCGGGCGCGCGTGGTGGCCGTGGCGGCGCCCCGGTGCTGCTGCGTGTTGTCGCGTTCGGCCGCCGGCTGGAGCTCGAAGCCGACGAGCTGCGCCGTATCCGCGAGTCCGTGCTCGGCGGGACCGCGCCCGTCAATCTGCTGCGTCCGCGCGCCCGCAGACTGCTGCTGGACGCGCTGTGGACGAAGTCCGGCTCGGCCGGGCGCCACACCGATCCCGAGCTGGCCGCCGAACTGCGCTCCTCCTTCGACGAGGACGTCACCTCCGAGGACAGCTTCATCGCGTTCCTCGACGCGTGGTGGCCCGAGCTGACGCCGCGCGGAGTGCTCGCCGCGATGGCCGACGAGCGGCGGCTCGCCCGCTGGTCGCGCCGGATCCTCAACCAGGGCGAGACCCGGCGTCTGGCGCGCTCGCTCAAGCGGCTGGGCGCCGACGGCAAGGGCCCGCTCTCGGTCCACGACGTGGCGCTGCTGGACGAGCTGGAGACACTGCTCGGCACGCCCGCACGTCCCAGGAAGCGCCGTGAACTCGATCCGCTGGACCAGCTCACCGGTCTGGAGGAGCTGATGCCGCAGCGCGAGGAGTCCCAGCGCGAGCGGGCCGAGCGGCTGGCGGCGGAGCGTACGGAGTACGCGCATGTCATCGTCGACGAGGCCCAGGACCTCACGCCCATGCAGTGGCGGATGGTCGGCCGCCGCGGCCGGCACGCCACCTGGACGGTCGTCGGTGACGCGGCGCAGTCGTCCTGGTCGGATCCGGACGAGGCGGCGGAGGCCCGTGACGAGGCGCTCGGCACCCGGCCGCGCCGCCGCTTCACCCTGACCGTGAACTACCGCAACCCGGCCGAGATCGCCGAGCTGGCGGCGAAGGTCCTGGCCCTCGCGATGCCCGGGATGGAGTCCCCGAGGGCGGTGCGCTCCACCGGCGTGGAGCCGCGCTTCTCCGTCGTGCAGGACGGCGATCTCGCCGAGACCGTACGGGCCGAGGCACGGCGGCTGCTGGACCGCGTCGACGGCACGGTCGGTGTCGTCGTCGCCATGAACCGGCGCGAGCAGGCGGCGCGCTGGCTGGCCGGGCTCGGCGAGCGCGTGGTGGCGCTGGGCAGCCTGGAGGCCAAGGGACTGGAGTACGACGCGACGGTCGTGGTCTCGCCCGCGGAGATCGCCGACGAGTCACCGGCCGGGCTGCGGGTGCTGTACGTGGCGCTCACCCGGGCGACCCAGCAGCTCACGGTCGTCTCGACGGCCCGCGACGAGCCGGACCCGGAAGGAGTACCGGACCTGCTCCGGGATTGATGACAAGTCAAGTCGCTCCGGAGGAATCACTTCCCGGGGTGGTTTGTTAGATTGGGTACGGCACCGGCTCGATCCAAGCCCCCGGGCCCAACCTTCGTCGCTTCGAGCGACCACTTGCCGCGAGGCGAGCATGGCGGGTCGGTGCCACCTAGTTCTTCACGTACTTCTTCTTCACGTACTTCTTCACATGAAGACGTTTCAGGATGTACTTCTTCGCGTTCGCACCACACTTCTGTCAGCGGGCCTTCACCAGTCATTGGTGGGGGCCTGCTTCTGTTGGGCGTGCCGCTGTTAGGGTCTCCCGCATCGTGGAAGGCGCCTTCCGGAAGTAGGGGTCTTTACCCGCTACCCGGTGGTAGGTGCGACCATCGGTACGCGCCGCCGGGACATCGGTCCGGGCGGAGCGGCACAGCGGCTAGGGAAAGCAGAGGAACTCGGTCATGGCAACGGCGCCCAGCGTCTCGTACTCGATGACGGTCAGGCTGGAGGTGCCCGCGAGCGGTACCGCGGTCTCCCAGCTCACCACGGCCGTGGAGTCCTCCGGCGGCTCTGTGACCGGTCTTGACGTGACCGCCTCCGGCCACGAGAAGCTGCGGATCGACGTCACGATCGCCGCGACCTCCACGGCACACGCGGACCAGATCGTCGCGCAGCTCCGCGGGATCGAGGGCGTCGTCCTGGGCAAGGTCTCCGACCGTACGTTCCTGATGCACCTCGGCGGCAAGATCGAGATGCAGTCGAAGCACCCGATCCGCAACCGTGACGATCTCTCCATGATCTACACACCGGGTGTGGCGCGTGTCTGCATGGCGATCGCCGAGAATCCCGAGGACGCCCGTCGGCTGACCATCAAGCGCAACTCCGTCGCGGTCGTTACCGACGGCTCCGCCGTGCTCGGCCTCGGCAACATCGGCCCCATGGCCGCGCTGCCGGTCATGGAGGGCAAGGCGGCCCTCTTCAAGCGTTTCGCCGGTATCGACGCCTGGCCGCTCTGCCTGGACACCCAGGACACCGACGCCATCGTCGAGATCGTCAAGGCGATCGCACCCGGCTTCGCGGGCATCAATCTGGAGGACATCTCCGCGCCGCGCTGCTTCGAGATCGAGGCACGGCTGCGCGAGGCCCTGGACATCCCGGTCTTCCACGACGACCAGCACGGCACCGCGATCGTGGTGCTCGCGGCGCTGACCAACGCGCTGCGTGTGGTGGGCAAGGCCGTCGAGGACGTACGGATCGTGATGTCCGGCGCGGGCGCCGCCGGTACGGCCATCCTCAAGCTGCTGATCGCGGCGGGCGTCAAGCACGCGGTGGTCGCCGACATCCACGGTGTGGTGCACGCGGGCCGCGAGGACCTGGTGGAGGCGGCCCCGGAGTCACCACTGCGCTGGATCGCCGACAACACCAACCCGGAAGGTGTCACCGGCACACTGAAGCAGGCCG
Organism: Streptomyces sp. MnatMP-M17; assembly: GCF_900091995.1. GTDB lineage: Bacteria > Actinomycetota > Actinomycetes > Streptomycetales > Streptomycetaceae > Streptomyces. The sequence goes on along the minus strand of NZ_FMDK01000863.1, from coordinate 1,292 downwards.
TGGTCGACGCGGACGTCTTCATCGGTGTCTCGGCCCCGAACGTGCTGGACGGCGACGATGTCGCGGCCATGGCGGACGGAGCGATCGTCTTCGCGCTCGCCAACCCGGATCCCGAGGTGGACCCGGCGATCGCGCGCGAGTCGGCGGCCGTCGTGGCCACGGGACGCTCCGACTTCCCCAACCAGATCAACAACGTGCTGGTCTTCCCCGGTGTCTTCCGCGGTCTGCTGGACGCCCAGTCCCGTACGGTCAACACGGAGATGATGCTGGCCGCGGCGTCCGCGCTGGCGGGTGTCGTCACCGAGGACGAGCTGAACCCGAACTACATCGTGCCCTCGGTCTTCAACGACAAGGTCGCGGGCGCGGTGGCGGGCGCGGTGCGCGACGCGGCCAGGGCAGCCGCGGGCGGTGTGACGACTCCCACGTCGGTCTGATCCGTACGTCGGCGCCCGCACTCCGGGACCGTACGCCGGGGTCGCACGTCGGGGCCGTACGCCGGGGCCCGCGCCCCGGGTCCCGGACGGACCGGTGGCGCCGAGCCCCCGAGCCCGTAACCGCGTATCCGCCCAGGTGGCGCACGGCTGTGGCGCTTCCCACGTACGCCCGCGCCCGGCGCGTCGCGATTCGCCGGGCCCCACGGGCCCCTCTAGGGTGGCGGACCATGAGCCCCGCCGCTCCAGGGAGGTTTTCAGGGCCTTCGGGGGGTTCAGGGCTCCAAGGCTCCAAGGAGTCTCCACAGAGTCCACGGAACGTCACGACGACGAGGCAGTGGCGCTTTTCGTGTGACTCCGGAGGGTGCCGGATTGGCTTTCCCGCCGCTGGTGGGGGCAGGATGCGTATTCGGGCGCGAGGGTCTGTCAGCAGACCCGGGTCCGGGGACTGTCCGAGGGCCCTGGCAGCATCGGCTTCGATCTCACGCCTCACAGGCAAGAAGAACACGGGAGTAACAACATGAACCGCAGTGAGCTGGTGGCCGCCCTGGCCGACCGCGCCGAGGTGACCCGCAAGGACGCCGACGCTGTGCTGGCCGCTCTCGCCGAGACGGTCGGCGAGGTCGTCGCCAAGGGCGACGAGAAGGTCACCATCCCCGGCTTTCTGACCTTCGAGCGCACCCACCGTGCCGCTCGCACCGCTCGTAACCCGCAGACCGGTGACCCGATCCAGATCCCGGCCGGTTACAGCGTGAAGGTCTCCGCGGGCTCCAAGCTCAAGGAAGCCGCCAAGGGCAAGTAAGACGCATCCACAGCATCCATAGGCAACGCTCAGGGGCGGCCACCCGGACCGGGTGGCCG
>NZ_FMDK01001036.1 GCF_900091995.1 Streptomyces sp. MnatMP-M17 | reverse complement strand
CCGCCGCCGCGTCCGCCTGGGCCAGCAGGTTGCGGCGCAGTGCGTCGGCGGTCGGCGCGGTGAGGGTGAAGACGGCGGCGCCGATACCGCCCGGCGCGGCGCCGTCCGCCGCTTCGGCGTACGCGGTGTGCGGGGGCGCGGACTCCAGGACGGCGTGGGCGTTGGTGCCGCCCATCCCGAAGCTGCTGAGTCCGGCGACGCTGGGTCCTGCGGGCAGCCGCAGCGGTGCCTTGAGGAGCCGCAGCCCTTGGTCGCGCAGCTTGAGCTGCTTGCTCTCCTTGGCCGCGTAGCGGCTGGCGGGGACCACGCGGTGGTGCAGGGACAGGGCGACCTTGATGAGTCCCGCGATACCGGCGGCGCCCTCGGTGTGGCCGAGGTTGCCCTTGACCGAGCCGAGCGCCATGGGCTTGCCGGTGCGGTCGGCGTGGTGGTGGCCGAGTGCCTTGACCTCCATCATGTCGCCGAGGCTGGTGCCGGTGCCGTGGGCCTCGGTGAAGACCACGTCGGAGGGCTCGACCCCGGCCCTGCGGTAGGCGGCGCCGAGTACGTCCTGCTGGGCCCAGCGGTTGGGCGCGGTCAGCCCGTTGCTGCGGCCGTCCTGGTTGACGGCGATGCCGCGGATGACGGCGTACACACGTTGGCCGTCGGCGATGGCGTCCCGCAGCCTGCGCAGCACGACCATGCCGACGCCCTCGCCGCGGCCGATGCCGTTCGCCTCGGCGCTGAAGGGCTTGCAGCGTCCGTCGGGGGCGGAGAGCCCGGCCTGGGTGTAGAAGATCGACAGGGCCGGGGTGAGGGCCACGTTGACGCCGCCGACGAGCGCCTGGTCGCACTCCTCGGACAGCAGGGCGTTCATCGCGAGATGCGCGGCGACCAGCGAGGAGGAGCAGGCGGTGTCGACGGCGAGGCTGGGGCCCTTGAGGTCGAGGTGGTACGAGATCCGGTTGGCGGTCATGCAGTAGCCGTTGCCGGAGCCGACCTGGGCGGTGACGTTCGCGTAGTCGGTGAGGTGCAGTTGCGCCCACTCGTTGCCCATGATGCCGACGAAAACCCCGGTCTGGGTGCCGGCGAGGGTGCGCGGGGCGATCCCCGCGTCCTCGACCGCCCGCCACGCGGACTGGAGCAGCAGCCGCTGCTGGGGGTCCATGGCGGCTGCTTCGCGCGGCGAGATGGTGAAGAACTCGTTGTCGAAGGCGTCCGGGTCGGCGATGAAGCCGCCCTCGGTGGTGTTGGTGTGTCCTTCTTCCCCGGCCTGCGAATGGAACTCCTTGGCGTCCCAACGCTGCCGGGGCACCTCCCCCACCCCGTCCGCGCCGCGCATCAGAAGATCCCAGTAGGCGCCGGTGTCGGGCGCCCCCGGGAATCTGCAGTCGATGCCGACTATGGCCACGGGTTCCATCAAGCGCCGCCGCCCTGCGCGGTGTCGGCGGCGAGTTCCTCCACGAGGTGGCCGGCGAGCGCGTGCACGGTCGGGTAGTCCCAGGCGACGGTCGGTTCCATCACGAGGTCGTAGTCGTCCTCGATGTCGCCGCACAGGCTGAGGGCGGCGACGGAGTCGAGGCCGTACTCCGCGAGGGGCACGTCCGGGTCGATCTCGGCGGGCTGCCGCTTGAGGTAGAGGGCGATGCGCTCGGCCAACCACGTGGTCAGAGACTCGGTGGTGTGTCCGGTGGTCGGAACGGGCATGGTGCACTCCTCGGCGGGTGAGCGGTGGGTCGCTTGCTGTCGCGCCGGCCGTTCGGCGGCCGTCGCGGACGGCTGGGGTCCATGGGTGGCCGGCGGGGATCCGTCAGCCGGCGAGCGTGGTGTCGTACAGGTCGTAGCTGCTGCGCGCATGGAACCTGCGCAGTACTTCCTCGTGCATCCGGGCGTCCACGGACGCCGGGAGTTCGACGTGCCGCCGGCCGAGCCGCCTGACCAGCCGGTGCAGTACGGCGGCGAGCCAGGCGGGGGCGGCGAGGAAGGCGTCGCCGCCG
>NZ_FMDK01001177.1 GCF_900091995.1 Streptomyces sp. MnatMP-M17 | reverse complement strand
CCCCGGCGGCGGCAGCCAGCTCATCACCGCGCAGGCTTCCCGTCCCGGAGTGACCAAGGGCCGGCTGACCTGGTGGGACCGGCGCGACGGGCGCTGGGTGAAGGCCGGATCCGTCGCCGCACGCTTCGGGGCGGGTGGTCTGGTGAACGGTGCCCAGCGCAAGCAAGGGACATCGACCACCCCGACCGGGTTGTACGACCTGCCGTACGCCTTCGGGATCGCTCCGGCACCGGCCGGGACGAAGACCGGCTACCGCCGGGTGACGAACGCCTCCTGGTGGTGCCAGGACAACGGTTCACGCTCGTACAACCGCTGGGTGGAGGGCCTGCCCGCGGACTGCCGGGCGAACGAGTCCGAGCGGATGGCCTCCTTCCGCAAGCAGTACGACCACGGTCTGGTGATCGGTTACAACTACGACCGCCCGGTGCGCGGCCGAGGTGCCGGGATCTTCCTCCATGTCAACGGCCAAGGCCCGACGGCAGGTTGTGTGTCCGTACCGGCCGGTGCCATGAAGCGCATCCTGACCTGGGCCGATCCGCGCCGGGCGCCGCATATCGCGATCGGTACGCCTTCCGGCCGGACCGCCATCACCGCCGTGCGGCCGTAGTGCGGCCGTAATTTCCTTCCGGCTCTTTCCAGCTCTTTCGGTCTCTTTCCAGCTCTTTCCGGCCGAAGAGCGAACTCCTCGCCGTCCCACGCCACTTCGTTGAACCCTCCGTCGCTCAAATCCGTATCGGCGGGCACGGCGGAAGGTGAGGAGCGGTCCCGTGGCGAGGAGCAGTCCCGTGGCGATGATGCACAACGGTCGGGCCGCCAGACGGCAGACCATGCGGGCGATACGGCCGCGGCGGTCGGGCGCGCTGCCGCTGCTCGTGCTGTGCTGGGCGGGCGCGGCGGCCGTCATGGCGCTGTGGTGGCAGAACACTCCGGTCGTCCATGTCGATCTCGCCGAGTGGCTGCTCGGAGCGGGCCGGCTGACCGGGCTGCTCGGCGGTTACGCGATCGCCCTCGTGGTGGTGCTGATGGCGCGCGTTCCCGCGCTGGAGCAGCGGGTGGGATCCGACCGGGTGACGCGCTGGCACTCGACGGGCGGACGGTACGCGGTGGGTCTGGTGATCGCCCATGTCCCGCTGACCGTCGGGGGCTACGCGGTCCAGGCGAACTCCGCGCTGGTGGCGCAGACGGTCACCGTCGTCACCGAATTCCCGCGGATGATCGAGGCGACGGCGGGCACCGTACTTCTTCTGGTGATCGGCTTCGTCTCGGCGGGCGCGGTACGGCGCAGAATGCGGTACGAGACCTGGTACTACCTCCATCTGCTCACCTATCTCGCGGTCTATCTCTCCTTCTGGCACCAACTCGCCACCGGCGCCGAGTTCGTCGGCAACTCGGCGGCCCGCACCGCCTGGTACGTGCTCTACGGCGCGGCCGGCGCGCTGCTCGTCCGGTACCGCGTACTGGATCCGGTCCTGCTCAACCGGCGCCATCGGATGCGTGTCGAGCGGACCGTGTACGAGGCGCCCGGCGTCGTCTCCGTACTGATCACCGGACGGCGTCTGCACCGGCTGGGCGCCCAGCCCGGCCAGTTCTTCCGCTGGCGGTTCCTCACCGACGGGCTGCGCTGGAGCTCCAATCCGTACTCGCTGTCGGCGCCGCCGCGGCCGGATCTGCTACGGATCACGGTGAAGGCGAACGGCGAGCACAGTGAGGCCCTGGCCCGGCTGGAGCCGGGCACCCGGGTCTGGGCGGAGGGCCCGTACGGCGCGCTGACGGCGGCCCGGCGCAGCAAGGAGAAGGTGCTGATGATCGCCGGTGGCGCCGGGATCACACCGATGCGGGCGCTGTTCGAGACGCTGCCCGGCGGTCCTGGCGATCTGACGCTGCTCTACCGGGCGAGCAAGACCGAGGACCTGGCGCTCTGGGCCGAGCTGCGGGCAATCGCGTCGGCGCGCGGTGCGCGCCTGCTGTACGCCGTCAACGGTCCGGACGGCGTACGGCCCGAGATCACTCCACGGCGGCTGCGGGAGCTGCTGCCCGACATCGACGACCACGACGTCTTTCTCTGCGGACCCGACGGGCTGGCCCGTCAGTCGTACGAGGCACTGCGCGAGGCGGGCGTGCCGACCCGTCGTATCCATCACGAGTCCTTCGAAATGTGAGGTGAGGCAGCCGGTGAAGAGGAAACATCCGCTCCGGCGGATCATGATCGGTGTCGCCGCGACCGCGTCGGGCGTGGTGCTGCTGCTCGCGCTGAAGCAGCCGGGCGGCTCGTCGGTGGCGGGCGCGGCGGACACGGCCAGGGCCGGAGGCGGAGTGTCCGCCTCGGCGGGAGCGTCCGTATCCGATGGCGCACCTCCGGCGGGCGCGGATGCGAGCGCACCTCCCGTCGGCGCGGGCGCGTCGGCGGGTACGGCGACGGACGCGGGAACACCGCCGGAGACGGGTGCTGGTACGGGTGCCGACAGCGGCGCGGGCTCGGGTTCGGGCGCGCGGACCGTGCTCGGGGACGCAGTGGACACCCAGTACGGTCCGGTCCAGGTACAGATCACCGTCAGCGGCGGCAGGATCACCAAGGCCGAGACGGTCCAGATCCCAGGCGGCAGCATCTCCGCCAACGCCGTCCCCCGTCTCAACGAGGCCGCCGTCACCGCACAGAACGCCCGGATCGACGCCGTTTCCGGTGCCAGTTACACCAGCCAGGGATACCAGGACTCGCTTCAGAGCGCCCTCGACAAGGCAGGTGTCTGATGCTGTCGGAGGGCGGACGGCTGCGTCATGTCGAGGAGTCGATGGGCACGGTCTTCTCGTTCGACATCCGCGGTGTACGGGACGAGGACCGCGTCCGTGCCGGGCTGCGGGCGGCCGTGGCCTCGCTGCACCGTGTCGACGAGATCTTCTCGCCGTTCCGCGCGGACAGCCAGATCACCCGGTTGGGCCGTGGCGAGCTGGCGCTGTCCGAGTGCGCGGGCGAGGTCCGTGAGGTGCTGGAGCTGTGCGCGCAGGCGGAGCGGGAGAGCGGGGGCTGGTTCACGGCCCGGTACGCGGGCGGGCTCGATCCGACCGGTCTGGTGAAGGGCTGGGCGGTGGAGCGTGCGGCACGGATGCTCGTCTCGGCCGGAGCCTCCGCCGTATGTCTCAACGGCGGAGGCGACATCCAACTGGTCGGCGGGCCCTGGCGGGTGGGCATCACCGATCCGCTGCGCCCGGGCGGACTGGCCACGGTGATCGAGAGCGAGGGCACCTTGGGCGTGGCCACCTCGGGCCCTGCCGAGCGCGGCTGCCATGTGCTCGATCCTCGTACGGGCCGGCCACCGGTCCATGGGCCCGCCTCGCTCACCGTGATCTGCCGAGGCGGACTGACCGTGGCCGACAGCCGGGCGACGGCCGCGTACGCCATGGGCCGACGGGCCCAGGAGTGGCTGGAGGGACTGGCGAACACCGAGGGCTTCGGCGTCACGGCCGACGGCGGCCGGTGGATGACCAGCGGCTTCGGCCGCTACACCGACTCCGTGGCCGAGGTGAACGCCTGACCGGACCGGCCCGAAGCACCGCCGGGCCATGTCCGGACGGAGTCCGGCGCCGAGGCCGGCCCGGCGCGCTCCTCAACGGTCGTTCTCGGCCAGCTTCAGCAGATGGTCCGCCAGCGCCTGGCCTCCGGCCGGATCGCGGCTGATCAGCATCAAGGTGTCATCGCCAGCGATGGTGCCGAGGACGTCGTTCAACTCGGCCTGATCGATGGCCGAGGCGAGGAACTGGGCCGCGCCCGGAGGTGTGCGCAGGACGACGAGATTGGCCGAGGCCTCGGCGGAGATGAGGAGTTCACCGGCGAGCCGGCGCATCCGCTCCTCCTTCGCCGACTCGCCGAGGGGCGCGTGCGGAGTCCGGAAGCCGCCCTCGCTGGGGACCGCGTAGATCAGTTCGCCACCGGTGTTACGGATCTTCACCGCGCCCAGTTCGTCCAGGTCGCGGGAGAGCGTCGCCTGAGTGACGCTCAGCCCGTCGTCCCCGAGCAGTTTCGCCAACTGGCTCTGGGAGCGCACCGGCTGCCGGTTGAGAATGTCAACGATCCGGCGGTGGCGGGCGGTTCTGGTCTGCGGCACGGACGGCCCGCCGTGCTCGGTCCCCTGGGCCTCGGTCATCGTCGTCTCATTCCCCGGATCGTCCGTCCCCGTAAGCGCTGTCGAGGATGCCGGGCAGCGCCCGCAGCAGCGTGTCCACCTCGGCGTCGCCGATGATCAGTGGTGGCATCAGCCGTACGACGTCGGGAGCGGGCACGTTCACCAGGAATCCGGCATCCTGAGCCGCCTGCCGCGCCTGCGGCGCGAGCGGCTCGGGGAGCACGATACCCAGGAGCAGTCCGGAGCCGCGG
>NZ_FMDK01000864.1 GCF_900091995.1 Streptomyces sp. MnatMP-M17 | reverse complement strand
GCTGTTCACCTCCGCCCCACCGGTCACGCAAGCGGCTTGACACGATCATTGAGATTCCTTGAGTGTTCCGTGTGTGCGGTTTTCGATGACCAGCCGGGCGCCCAGCGCCGGCAGCAGGCGGGCGGAGAGCGGAGAGCTGGTCGGGAGAGCGGGAGGGATCCGGACTCACGGCGGCCAGGGCGCTGGGCGGTATCACGTACGAGGCGGCCGTGGCGCGGTACACCCGTCGGTGACGTTGCCCTTGCGCCGTTCCTCGGCCGGCTCGACCAGTCCATGCCGCGCCGGCTCCTTCAGGTGGTGGTTGGCCTTCTGCCGTGACAGCCCGAGGCGGACGGCCGGCATGGCGGCCGAGCCGGGCTCGGCCGGAGCGGCGAGGATCCGGGCCCGTATCGGGTCCAGGGACGCCTCGGCCGCGGCGGGTTCTTCGATCACAGCGATGTCCAGCACCGCTCCAGAATCCATCCGACAAAAAAGATTGTCAAGGAGTGGAAAGTTGTCGGTGAGAGGACTGCCGGTGCCGGATACCTCGCGGGTGACACGTTGATGCAGGTGGGCGCGGTTGGCGCGGAAGCCGTACGTCTTGTCCGCGCGGCCCTCAGCCGGTCGGGTGCGCGGGCGTCCCGGTCCGCGCCGGGACACCCGGATGGAGTCCAGGACGGCCTGGAACCGAGCGTCTGTCAGCTCACCCCGAGCCGTTGGACGCGATCACCCGCGTCCGTCGCGGGTCACCGTGAAGTGGTCCACCCGTTCGCCGGTCTCCGCGAGTGCGGTGACCTTCAGCTGCGGGCGGTGGCCCGTCGTCACCTCGACGGCGAGGAAGGAGAATCCGGTGTAGCGCACCCGTGACCACTCCACGGTCTCGGCGGCCTTCGCGCCGCCGGGCTCCCAGTGGTAGGAGGGCACGCTCTCCACCTCGGCCGGACGGGCCTCGTAGCTGTCCGGCACCGGAAAGCTGTACAGCGCCTTGCCCGCGCCGCCGGCCGTGACGTACACGATGCCGTCCCGTGCGGAGTTGACGGATCCGCCGATCTCCACGCGGCGGCCGATCGCGCCGCCGCGCAGCGCGTCGGTGCGTTCGTACACGTGGTTGTGGCCGTTGACGACGAGATCGACGCGGTGTTTGTCGAAGAGCGGCACCCAGGCCTCGCGCACACCGCCGTCGGAGGCGTGCGCGCTGGTCGTGGAGAACGCGCAGTGGTGGAAGAAGACCACGACGAAGTCGATGTCCCGGTCCGCGCGCAGTTCGCCGAGGCGCCGGTCCAGCCAGCGCGTCTGGGCGCCGTCCGTATGGCCCGTGTTGGCGCGGATCTCGTGCGAGACGTCGTTGGCGTCCAGAGCCACCACGCCCACATTGCCGTACGTGAAGGAGTACGCGCCCGGCGACCTCACGGGATCGGGACCGCTGTCCGGCAGAGTCCAGCGCGCGTTCTGGCCGCCGTAGCCGTCGGGCGAGTACCACGCCTCCATGTCGTGATTGCCGGTCGTGACCATCCACGGCACGCGCGAGGCCACGGTCTCGGTCTGGGCGAGGAACTGGTCCCAGACCCGGGCGTCGTACGTGTCGGAGGAGGAGCCCTGGCCGCTGCCGTCCGCGTAACAGATGTCGCCCGCGTGCAGATGGAAGGCCGGATTCTGGCCCAGGATCACCTGGTCGTTGGCGAGCGCGTCGTACGAGACGCCCTGGTCGCCGAAGGCGGTGAACACGAAGGACTCGCTACGGGCCGCTGTGGGCGCGGTACGGAAGGTGCTGATGGTGGAGAAGTGGCGCGGATCGGCCGGGTCGAAGCCCTCGTGGCCCACGCCGTAGTAGTACGTGGTGCCGGGCCGCAGCCGCTCCAGCGCCACATGCAGGTAGTACTGGTCCACCGCGGGCAGCGCGGCCGACAGGGACGGAGTGTGCAGCGGCCGTACCTCCGCCTCGATCCGCCGGCTCAGCTCCCAGGGCTTCGGTCCCACCCGCAGAAACGGCTTCTTGACCGCGAACGGCACCTGCCAGGAGACCGTCATCCTGGTCTTCGGGTCGGAGCCGAAGGCGAGATGCCGGCCGAAGGGCGCCACCAGCGATCCGTCGACGCGGGCGGCGGCCGAGGAAGGCAGAAGGGCCGGGCCGGTGACGGGGGCGCCCGCGAAAGCGTCCGCGGAGGCGCCGGCGGGCCCCGCGCTGGAGCCGAGCAGCCCGGCGC
>NZ_FMDK01000867.1 GCF_900091995.1 Streptomyces sp. MnatMP-M17 | reverse complement strand
CGCCCACCGGCGAGGGCGCGGCACACACCAGCGGCACCCGGCGCGAGGCGTTCGGCGCGGTTCTCAGCAGCCGCCCGGCCACCGCCGCCTTCTTCGCGTCCATGCTGGTCCATGAGCTCCAGCACACCAAACTCGCCGCGCTCGCCGCCCTCGTCCCGCTGCACCACGAGGACGCGACGCCACGGCACTTCGCTCCCTGGCGCTCCGACGCCCGGCCCTTCGACGGACTGCTCCAGGGCGCGTACTCGCACCTCGCGCTCGCCGACTACTGGCAGCGCTTCGCCCTCGGCGCGGAGCGGCTCTCCCACCGTGATCTGGCCTGGGCCGAGCACGCCCGCTGCCGTGAACAGGTCGGCGCGGTCCTGCCGGCGCTGGCCGGATCCGGAGCGCTGACACCGGAGGGCCGCGTACTCGTCAACGAGATGATCTCGGTCTACCACCGGCTGGCGGACACTCCTCCGCCGCCCGGCCATCTCACCCGGGCGGTGGCATATGTCCGTACCGCGCGGATGATCTGGCGCCAAAGGAACGGAACGTGAAGCGGCGCGCCCGAGGATGGAATCAGGGCGCCCCGGGGTATGTTAAAAGGGCGTATGACGATGCAGGGAGACGGCCGAATGCCCGCAGTGCGTAAGCCAGTTGGAGCAACCGGGCCGCAGGCTGTCACTATCAGTTTCGCGGGTTTCAACCGGCCCTGGGCGGCCTGGATCGGGGACCGTCTGGAGCGGCGCGGCATCCCGGTCGTCTATCAGCGATGGGACCCGCCGGCGGAGACATCGCTGGAGTCGTCTCTGCGCGATCTGCTGCTCGCACCCGGTCCCGTCCTGGTCATCCTCAGCGACTGGTACTTCCAGCTCGGCCCGCGCACCCACGACGAGTGGAACAGGGCGCTGCGCGAGGTCGTGGCTCCCGAGTCCGACCGGTTCGCCGCCGTCACCATCACCACCTCCGCGCTGCCCGGCGCCACCGCGGTCTTCGCCGCCGCCGATCTGACGACGCTCGGCGAGGAGGAGGCCGAGAGGCGCATCCTGGCCCGTCTCGGCCTGCCCGCCGATCCGCGCCCGGAGCCGGTGGACACCCGGCGCGGCCCGCGCTACCCGGCCGACACGCCCGACGTATGGAGCGGAGTGCCGCGCCGCAACACACGCTTCACGGGCCGCGAGGGCCTCCTCAACGACGCCTATCACGCGCTCCAGGCGGCCGGCAGCGGCGCCGGAGTGGTCACGCTGCACGGGATGTCGGGCGTGGGCAAGACACAGCTCGCGGCGGAGTACGTGTACCGCTTCGGCGCGGAGTACGACGTGGTGTGGTGGGTCTCCGCCGACAAGCGTGTCACCTGCCGGCAGAAACTCGCCGAACTCGCTCCCGCGCTCGGTCTGTCCACCGGTGTGGAGTACGGCGAGCGGCTGCGCGCCGCGCGTGACGCGCTGCGCCGCGGCGAACCGTACAGCCGGTGGCTGCTCGTCCTGGACGGCGCCGACGAGCCCGACCAGATCTGGGACCTGGTGCCGACCGGTCCCGGACATGTGCTGATCACGGCGCGCAATCCGGAGTGGGGCGAGCACAACAGCGCGCTGATGGAGGTCCCGGTCTACGAGCGCGAGGAGTCGGTGGCGTTCGTACGCCGCCGCGCGCCCAGGCTGAGCCACACGGAGGCGGACCAGCTCGCGGAGGCGCTCGAAGACCTGCCGCTGCTGCTCGACCAGACGGCCGGCTGGCTCAACGACTCGGACATGTCGGTCGACGAGTACATCGAGCTGCTGGAGGACGGCATCGACCAGGATGTCGTCAGAGTCTCCGCCGACTTCCCGCTCGCCTTCCAGACCGGCTGGTCGATACTGCTCAACAAGCTCCGTGAGACGGTTCCCGAATCGGTCGACCTGCTCCGGCTGTGCACCTTCTTCGCGCCCGGCGCCATCCCCGTACGGCTGGTGCGGGACCTGCCGCCGGACGCGCTCCCGGAGAAGCTCCGCGGGCTGATCGACGATCCGGTGCGCTGGGCACGGGCGATCGGCAAGCTGCGGCAGTACGCCGTGGTGCGCGCCGCCGGAGTCGGCGAGCGCGAGGTCCATGACTCGGTGAACGGCGAGGGCCTCACCGGTGTGGCGGGCGACACGCTCTACATGCACCGGATGGTCCATCAGATCGTCCACCAGGACATGCCCTCGCAGGACCACAAGGAGTTCATCGAGGTCGTACGGCGGGCGCTGGTGCAGGCCGATCCTGGCCGGCCGACCGACACCCGGCTCTGGCCCCGGTACGCGGAGATCACTCCGCACCTCAAATGGGCCGATGTACTCCAGAGCACTGATCCGGCGATGCACACTCTGGTCCTCAACTGCCTGCGCTACATGTACCTTTCGGGCGAGTACCGGGTCGGTATCAACCTCGCCCGGCGCGCGCTGGACACCTGGCGGGTGCTCCTCGGCGAGGCCCATCCGAGGATCTGGGACCTCAGCTACCACTACGGCAATGTGATGCGCGCCGTCGGCGACTACGCCGGTACGGAGGCCATCGAACGGGCCGCCGTCGAGCATTTGCGCGAGGAGAAGGGCCCGAAGGACCCGGAGCATCTGCGGGCCGCGGGCGGGCTCGCCGCGGATCTGCGCGGCCTTGGCCGGTACCAGGAGGCCTTCGAGATCTCCGGCTGGGTCCTGGTCGCGTTCCGCGAACTCCTCGGCGAGCAGGACTCCCGTACGCTCAACGCCCAGAACAACCTGGCCGTCTCGCACCGGCTGCTCGGCCACTACAAGGAGTCGCTGGATCTCAACCGGCGCACGCTGGAGGCCCGTCGGCAGCTGCTGCGGCCACGGCACGCCTGGACGCTCTTCTCCGAGATCAACTACGCCACGGATCTGCGGCTGCTCGGCCGCTACAGCGAGGCCGAGTCGCTCCAGTCGCAGAGCGCGCGCGTGCACCGCATCGTGCTCGGCCGGGACAATCCGCAGACGCTGCGCGCCGAGCACAATCTCGCGCTGTGTCTCTACCGGGCGGGCGAACGGGTCAAGGCCGGTGCCCTGTTCACCCAGGTCCTGGAGAGCTGTGAGCGTGTGCTGGGCGAACAGGACCCGCTGACCATGATGTTCGCGGCCAGCCAGAGCTGCTTCGCCCGTGAGCACGGCGACATCGACCAGGCCCTGGCCATAAGCGGCCAGGTCGTCGACGGCTATGTGGCGATGCTCGGCGAGGACCATCCGTTTGTCGCGGGCACCCGCGCCAACCACGCCCTGATCCTGCGCAATGTCGGGGAGCGGGACCAGGCCCATGTGCTCATCGAGGACGCCCTCGTGGACATGACACGGGCCGTGGGCGAGAACCACCCGTGGACACTGGGCTGCGCCGTCAACGCCTCCGCGCTGCGCAACATCGTGCGCGATCTGGAGGGCGCCGCCGCGCTGACCGGCGACACCATCGCCCGGGCCACCGAGGTCCTCGGCCGTACGCATCCGCTGACGCTCTCCGCCCGTATCGCGCACGCGGCGGATCTGCGGGCCCTGGGCGACGCGCAGCGTGCCGAGAAGGCCGAGGGAGAGGCGCTGGACGATCTGGCGGAGACGCTCGGCGCGCAGCATGTGCACACCGTCGCGGCCCGCTCCCGTACCCGGCCCTACTGGGACTTCGAACCGCCGACCACCTGACCGGTTCGGGCCCGGACGCGTCCCGCCCGTGGCATGGGCGGCCGGGCCGCGTCCTGGGCGCCGGGCCCGGGCCGGGCGTGTGGCGGGGCCCGTGGCGGGGGGGGT
>NZ_FMDK01000868.1 GCF_900091995.1 Streptomyces sp. MnatMP-M17 | reverse complement strand
GGCGGGGCGGGCCCCCCCCGCCGCCGCTCCGCTGTCCCGCGCTGCGTCTCCGGCCATGATCGGACCCTAGTTCGCGCACCCCGATCCCTCACCCGGAGCGCGCCGACCGGTGGAGGGCCATGCCCCGTGAGCTCGTCGGCTCTGGTCGGACCACCGGGCGGCGGACACACCGCAGCCGGCCTCGGAGAGAGACCGGCTGCGGTGGCGGGGTATTCACCTGTCCGAACCCGTACGGTGCGGAGTCAGAGACGGGTCACTTGCGTGAGGTCACTTGACGTTGATGGCGGTCCAGGCCGCGCCGACCGCCTTGTACTCGGCGCTGGTCGTGCCGTACAGCGCGCCCGCCGCGCTCAGGGTGGCGGTGCGTGCCCTGGCGTAGTTGGTGGAGGACGTCATATACGTGGTGAGGGCCTTGTACCAGATCTGCGTGGCCTTGTCCCGGCCGATGCCGGTGACCGTCGAGCCGTCGGACGTGGGGCTGTTGTAGCTCACGCCGTTGATGGTCTTGGCGCCGCTGCCCTCGGAGAGCAGATAGTAGAAGTGGTTGGCCGGGCCCGACGAGTAGTGGACGTCGAGATTGCCCAGCGTGGAGGACCAGTAGTCCTTCGACGCGCCGTCCTTGCTCGGCCTGTCCTGGTAGCGCAGCGGCGTGCCGTTGCCGTTGATGTTGATCTTCTCGCCGATGAGGTAGTCGCCCGGGTCGCTCGGGTTGTTGGCGTAGAACTCCACCGCTGTGGCGAAGATGTCGGAGGTCGCCTCGTTCAGACCGCCGGACTCGCCGCTGTAGACCAGACCGGCCGTGGCGGCCGTGACACCGTGGCTCATCTCGTGGGCGGCCACATCGAGCGAGGTGAGCGGGTGCGTGTTGCCCGAGCCGTCGCCGTACGTCATGCAGAAGCAGCTGTCCTGCCAGAAGGCGTTGACGTAGTTGTTGCCGTAGTGGACGCGGGAGTACGAGCCGACACCGTTGTTCTTGATGCCGTTGCGGCCGAGCACGTTCTTGTAGAAGTCCCAGGTCGTCGCGGCGCCGTAGTGCACGTCGACGGCGGCGCTCTGCCGGCCGCCGCCCCAGATGTCGTCGGCGTCGGTGAAGAGCGTGCCGGTGCCCGAGGTGCCCTGGCTCAGGTCGTACGTCTTGTGGCTGCCGCGCGTGCCGTCGGTGAGGTTGTACGTGGTGCCGCTCCTGGTGGTGCCGAGCGTGACGGAGCCGCTGTAGGCGCCGGTGCCGGTGCCGGTCTCGACGGCCTCGTCGCGGAACAGCTCCTCGCCGGTGGCCGCGTCGGTGACGACATGCAATTCGCTCGGCGTGCCGTCCGGCTGGACGCCCTTGATCACGGTCTCCCAGGCGAGCACGGGAGCGCCGGTGGCGGCCCAGATCACCTTGCGCGGCGCGGACTCGGCCGCGGGCTTCGCGGTCTTCTCCGCCGAAGCGGCCTTCAGGGCGCTGGACTTGGCGGTGGCCGAGGCGATCCGGGCATCGGTGGAGGCCACGGCTATTCGGGCCGAGGTCGCCTTGGTGACACTGCGCCCGCCGGCCGGCGCCCGGTGGACGATCAGATCGCCGCCGAGCACGGGCAGTCCCGCGTAGGTCCGCTCGTACCGGGTGTGCACCGTACCGTCGGCGTCCTCGATGACATCACGGACGACCAGCTTCTCCTGCGCGCCGAGTCCGAGGGACGCGGCTTCGCTCGCGGTGTCCGCCTGGGCGGACTGGATGGCCGCGACGCGCTCGGCGGGAGTGAACAGGACGGCGGTGGCACCGCGTTCACGCGAGAGATCGGGCTGGGCGCTGGCCGTTCCCGACTGGATGCCGACGACCACCATGGTGGCGGAGGCGACGAGGGCCGCGACACGAACGGTGTTCTTGCGGGGGCTGGAAGCTACGAGTCTCACTCAGTCTCCAAGAGTGATGGACCGCCTGGACGGCCCTTCTGTGGGGGAGCCCGTCGCGTGATCAACGCGCGTCGAGCCGTCCAGAGAGTGACATCGTTCGGACACTCAGCAATAGATCGCTTACCAGGATTTGACCTTGTGTTGTCAATTTCGCGCGGCATACGGACATCAAACGGGCGTAGTGGAGGAGCAGTTGGGAGCGGAGGGCCCCGGCGGGCGACAGCCGGGACCCTCCGCGGTCGGACGGCGAGACAGGCTTTACTCGAAGAGATCGGAGTACGAGCCCAGGGCCAGTGCGATGTCCGCCTGTGCCCAGAACCGGTGGTAGGTGAAGCTCGGCGCGGCTCCGCCTCGCAGATACGCCTCGACCTTCGACCACGCCGGATCGCTCTTGTAGAAGGACCGGATCGAGTCGAAGGTGGAGGCGGAGTTGATCGTGTCGCCGTTGGGCATGGTGCCGGTCCAGCCGCTCGGGACATAGACCGGATCGTCGAACCTGCTGTAGTCGGTACGGGTTTCGGGAACGGCGATGCCCAGGGCGTCCTGGTGGTGGTCCCACATCCCGTCGAGCAGCGCCTTGGCCGTGTCCCTGGCCGCGGTGTCGCCGGACCTCGCCGCGTAGTAGGAGAGCGTCTTGGCGTAGGCACCGGTCACACCGACGTCATTGGTGTAGTCGGCGACGGTGACATGCAGACCGGCGTTGGCACCGGGAGTGGTGGCGTTCCAGGTGTCGGGCTTGCCGGACCACTGGAGGGTGGACGGGATCCGGTAGGTGCCGTCCGGATTGACGGTGGTCTCGGACAGGGCCCAGTCGACCCACTTGTCCAGCACCGCCTTGGCCGCGCTGTCCCCGGTCTGGTGGTAGTACTCGGCGACGCGCTCCATGGACCAGGCCTGGAAGCCGAACCACTGGTTGGACGGCGGGTCGTGGTAGACGGGCGCCTCGTCGTAGTACATGCCGTAGAAGGTCGGGGTCCCAGCCGGCGGCTGGGCGTATCGGCCCTGCCAGCTGTTGGTGGCGCCGCCCGCGATGGCGCCCTCGGAGGACTGGAGCCAGCGGTAGAACTCCATCTGCCGTTTGAGACTGGTGCTCCAGTCCTGCTGGCCGGTGGCCGATTTGGGCTTGAGGTCCGCGTACGAGCTCAGCGCCCACGCGGCCATCGGGTTCTGGTAGCCGCCATGGGCGAAGCTGGAGCCGATACGCCAGGCCCAGCCCGCCGAGGTGTCGGTGGCACCGCCCCAGGCGTAGTACCAGGAGAGCAGATAGTGCGAGCTGTTCTTGCCGCTGCCGGCCGGGCAGGCGGTCTCGCCCGCGCAGTCGCCCACCTTCTTGAAGTACTTGTCGTACATGGCGTAGCGGAGATAGTCGCCCATCTTCGCCGCCTTGGCGACATTGGCCGCCACCTGGCTGCCCTTGCCCTGCTCCTTGGCCCACTCCGAGGCCCAGTAGGCGGCCTGGACGGCGCGGGCGTCGGCGTCGGGCGCGTTGGTGAACTTCCACTGCTTGGCGTAGGAGGCGTCACCGGTGAACAGGTCGAGATAGCCGTTCTTGCCGCCGTACTTGAACGCGTCACAGGTCGGCTGAGGCACGGTCTCCCAGACGGACTCCTGCGGTCCGCGCTGGAAGGTGTTGATGTACGACGGGCCCTGGTCGGCCGGTCCCGCCTCGCACTTGCCGGGCGCGTTGCCGTATCCGTAGACGTTGTCGACGTCCTGGATCCAGTGCATACCGTAGATGTCGTCGGTGCCGTAGGCGCTCTTCAGCTCGCCCGCGATCGGGTCGCTCCCCACCGGGACACCGCCGTTGAGCTGGGAGGGATACTGCGAGGGCAGATCCCACTCGGGCGCGTAGGTGGCGGGCTTCGAGGCGGTGTAGAAGCTGTTGGTGGGCTGATCGGCGTGGGTCGGGATCATGTAACGCTCCATGGTGTCCCACGCACCGTTGAATCTGCTCCAGTCTCCGGTGACCTTGCCGTACATGGCCTGGAGCCAGATCAGATAGCTGTACGCCTCCGAGGTCGTCTCATGCCCGTGGTCGGGCGCCTCGACGATCAAGGTCTCCACCGAGTGGTACGGGATGCCCTCCGGCGAGAAGTAACCGGCGGCCGGATCGGTGATCTTGCCGTACAGCTCCAGGAAACGGGCGTCGTAACCGCCGGACGCGGCGAGCTGTGTGACGGTCACCTCGGCCTTGGTCTGTCCTGGCGCGGTCGCGGTGAAGGTGGCGGAGCCGGTGCCGGTGGCCGCGGCGGAGACCGTCACCTGCTGCGCGGTGTCCCAGTTGGCGGTGGTGAAGGTGAGGCTGCTGCCCGCGGTGACGGTGAGAGCGGTGTTGCCCGCGGTGCGGGCCACGGTGACCTGGACCGGAGCGGTGGGCCGTGCGGAGAGCTTCACTCCGAACGTGCCGGTCGCGCCCTGCCGTACGCCGAGCTGGGCGGGGCTCGCGACGAGTGAGGGACCCGCGGCGACCCGCACGCCGACCGGAGTGGACTCCGCCGAGGCGCCCTGGCCGTCGTAGGCCTTGGCGTACAGCGAGAGATCACCGGCGGGCACATTGGTGTAGTCGAAGGTGTACGGCGAGGTGGTGTCGGTGCCGAGCAGTGTCGTGTTGCTGTAGAACTCGACCTTGGTGATGCCCGCACCGTCGGCGGCGGCAGCGGTGGCGGCCATCGGGATGGTGCCGCCCGCGGTGAACAGCGCGCCGGGAGCCGGGCTGGTCAGTACGGCGATGGGCGGCTGGTGCGCGCCCGCGCAGGTCACTCCGTTGACGGCGAAGGCGGTGGGCGCGGTGTTGGTGCCGCTGTAGTTGAAGTTGGCGCCCGCGCCCGCCGAGGCTCCGGGCGCGATCCGCGCGTTGTGCGCGGCGTTCTTGACGGTGACGGCCTTGCCCGACTGTGTCCAGGTGCCGTTCCAGCCGCTGGTGAGCGTCTGGTTGCCGGTGTACGCGTAGGTGAGCGTCCAGCCGTCGATCGGGTCCGTACCGCGATTGGTGATCGTGAGATCGGCCGTGAAGCCGGAACCCCAGTCATTGGTCTTGTAGTCGACACCGCACTGGACCGCGGCGGCGTGTGCGGGAGTGCTGTTGGCCGCGGTCAGCGCGAGCGGCAGGGACAGGGCCGCCGCCAGCGCGGTCAGCAGCCGGCGAGTGCCACGCGCCCGGCGACGTCTTCCGAACGGTGGTGGCGCGCCTGGCGGTGAGCCTCGTAAGCCGAGCATGGGGTGGTCCTCCTCGCGGTCCGGTGCGGGTGTGGGGCGGAAGTGCGAACCAGTGGGAGCGCTCCCAAGCGTCGAGCGGGACCGGGAAGGTGTCAAGAGTTTGAACAAGACGCACGTCCAAGCGAGTTGGTCGATAAAAGAAGTCAACCGCGCTGTTGACTCACGCCACTTCGGCGCTACCGTCGAACGCAACCAGTGGGAGCGCTTCCATCAGTCATACGCCGTGTCAGGTGGCGTATCGACACCGAGGAGTCGCTCCATGCGAGCACCACCGCGCCTCGGCGCGCTGCTCTGCGCCGCGGCCCTGGCCGTGGCGGGCACCGCCCTTGTCCAGCCGACGGCCGCGTCGGGAACCGCGGCCGTCTGCACCGTCGAGTACAGCGTCACCAGTCAGTGGGACAGCGGCTTCCAGAGCGGTGTCACGCTGACCAACAACGGGAGCCCGGTGACCGACTGGACTCTTGCCTTCGACTTCCCGGGCAGCCAGAAGGTGGCCCAGGGCTGGAACGGGAAGTGGTCACAGTCCGGCAGGACCGTGACCGTCGTCAATGAGAGCTGGAACGGCACGATTCCGGCCGGCGGCTCGGTCGGCGCCGGATTCATCGCCTCCTGGTCGGGGTCCAATCCCCCGCCCACCGCGTTCCGGCTCAACGGTGTCGCCTGCGACGGAGAGCCGGGACCGGGTGATCCCACCGATCCGCCGACCGATCCGCCGCCGGAGCCGGGCGGCGCACCGCCGAAGCTGCGCGCCTCGGGCAACAAGCTGGTCGACGAGAACGGGACGGTACGGCGCATGCTCGGCGTCAACCGCTCCGGCGGCGAGTTCATGTGCGTCCAGGGCCATGGCATCTTCGACGGCCCGGTCGACGACGCCTCGGTGCGGGCCATCGCGGACTGGGAGGTCAACACCGTACGGGTGCCGCTGAACGAGGAGTGCTGGCTCGGGCTGCCGCATATCAACCCGGCCTACGCCGGGACGAATTACATCCGGGCGGTCGAGCAGTTCGTGGACCGGCTGGAGGCGCACGGCATCACGCCGGTCCTCGAACTGCACTGGTCCCACGGCAGGTACACGGGCAATGACAACCACTGCGCGGACACCGAGTACGCCACCTGCCAGAAGCCGATGCCCAACGCCCAGTACACACCGGCCTTCTGGACCTCGGTCGCCCAGACGTTCAAGGACGACGAGGCGGTGGTCTTCGATCTCTTCAACGAGCCGTTCCCGGACCGCGCCACCAGCGACATCGACGCCGCCTGGACCTGCTGGCGCGACGGCGGCACCTGTCCCGGGATCGACTTCCCGGTGGCGGGCATGCAGTCGCTGCTGAACGCGGTACGGGCCACCGGCGCCCGGAATCTGGTGCTGATCCCCGGCGTCGCGTACGCCAACGACCTGCGCCAGTGGCTGAAATACCGTCCGGCGGACCCGGTGTCCAATGTCGCCGCCGCCTGGCACTCGTACAACTTCAATGTCTGCGTCAACGAGAGCTGCTGGAACGAACAGCTCGCCCCAGTGGCGGCCCAGGTGCCGTTCGTGGCGGGCGAGATCGGCGAGAACACCTGCTCGCACAGCTATCTCGACCGGGTCATGGCCTGGCTCGACGGCCGTGGCGCCTCCTATCTCGGGTGGACCTGGAACACCTGGGACTGCTCCTCAGGACCCTCTCTGATCAGCGATTACAACGGCACGCCGACCAATTTCGGCGCCGGACTCCGTAACCATCTGAAGGGACTCTCATGAGCCGCACCACCGTTCCACCGCGCCGCGCCCGTACGGCGCTGATCACCGCGAGCGCCCTGATAGCCGCCGCGGCGGGCACCGCGATCGTGCTGGACGGGCCCGCCTCCGCGGCGGCGGCCGGCTGCACCGTCGACTACAAGATCCAGACCTCGTGGGACAGCGGCTTCACCGCCAATGTCAGTGTGACCAACACCGGTGACGCGGTCAGCTCCTGGAAGCTGGAGTGGAGCTTCGCCGGCAACCAGAAGGTGACCCAGGGCTGGAACTCGACCATCACCCAGACCGGCGCCGCGGTCTCCGCCGCGAACGCGGCCTGGAACGGCGCGCTGGCCACCGGCGCCTCGGCGTCCTTCGGTTTCAACGCCTCGGCGACCGGCACCAATGCCGTACCGACCGTCTTCAAGCTCAACGGCGTCACCTGCAACACACCGGGCGGCGGTGATCCCACGACTCCGCCGCCCACCGATCCGCCGACCACTCCGCCGCCGGCCGGCTCCAAGGTCGACAATCCGTACGTGGGCGCCGGGGTGTATGTGAACCCGGAGTGGTCCGCGAAGGCCGCCGCCGAGCCGGGCGGCACCAAGGTCTCCAACCAGCCCACCGGTGTCTGGCTGGACCGGATCGCGGCCATCGAGGGCGTCGGCAACGGAATGGGCCTGCGCGACCATCTCGACGAGGCGCTGCGGCAGGCGGCCGGCCAGCCGCTCGTCGTCCAGCTCGTCATCTACAACCTGCCGGGCCGTGACTGCTCCGCGCTCGCCTCCAACGGAGAGCTCGGCCCGACGGAGATCGACCGCTACAAGACCGAGTACATCGACCCGATCGCCGCCATCCTCGGAGACAGCAAGTACGCGAGCCTGCGGATCGTGACGACCGTCGAGATCGACTCGCTGCCCAACCTGGTCACCAATGTCACACCTCGGCCGACCGCCACTCCGCAGTGCGATGTGATGAAGGCGAACGGCAACTATGTCAAGGGAGTCGGCTACGCCCTGAACCACCTGGGCGCCGTCTCCAACGTCTACAACTATGTGGATGCGGGACACCACGGCTGGCTCGGCTGGGACGACAACTTCGGCGCCACGGCACAGATGTTCAAGCAGGCCGCGACCGCCGAGGGCAGCACCGTCGACAAGGTGCACGGCTTCATCGTCAACACCGCCAACTACGGTGCGACGAAGGAGAACAACTTCACCATCAACGACAATGTGGCCGGCAGGTCGGTCCGTGAGTCGAAGTGGGTGGACTGGAACCGCTATGTCGACGAGCAGTCATTCGCGCAGGCCTTCCGCCAGGAGGCGGTCCGTGCCGGCTTCCCCTCGGGCGTCGGCATGCTGATCGACACCTCACGCAACGGCTGGGGCGGTACGGCCAGGCCTGCCGGGCCCGGCGCGCAGACCAGTGTGGACACCTATGTGGACGGCGGGCGCTACGACCGCAGGATCCACCTGGGCAACTGGTGCAACCAGGCCGGTGCCGGACTCGGTGAGCGGCCGAAGGCGGCGCCCGCCGCCGGGATCGACGCGTACGTCTGGATGAAGCCCCCGGGCGAGTCCGACGGCGCGAGCAAGGAGATCCCGAACGACCAGGGCAAGGGCTTCGACCGGATGTGTGACCCGACGTACACCGGCAACCCGCGCAACAACAACAATCTGTCGGGCGCTCTGGCCAACGCGCCGCTCTCCGGTGACTGGTTCTCCGCGCAGTTCCAGGAGCTGCTGAAGAACGCGTACCCGGCGCTGTAGAGCACGTTGCGGCGCACGCTGTAGAGCACCGGGCACCACGGGACCGGCGGACCTGAGTGTCCGCCGGTCCTTGCCGGTTGCCAGTCCTGCCCGGTCCTTGCCGGTCCTTTTCCGGGCCTTCCCTGCCCGCACCGGCGCCGATTACTCGTGAGTAGTCCACGGCGGAGAGGTGACATCGACGACTTACTCACGCTTCTGCGGCCTGACACCGTTGGCAGTGTCACCGGCCGAAGGAGAGCGCGTGTGAACAAGGGCTACGGCGTATTCTGCGATGCCGACCGGCATTTCTACGACGCACCGCACCGGCTGCCGTCCACCGGTGGCACGGGCCACGAGGCCCTGTACGAGGCCGCCCGGCGGCCGGCGCCCGCCGGCTGGCAGCGCCACCGCGCCGGCGACTGGCTGGCCTGGCGTC